>JBKJUT010000328.1:0-2565 GCA_046590515.1 Ferruginibacter sp. | reverse complement strand
TTTATTAATTAAACGAAGACTTATCCACCCGCTTAACAAGCCATTGATCTTATCAATGTTTGTATTATTAACACTGGTTTTAACCCTGGGACTGCAGTTTTATGTATTGAGACATTTACCTCTATACGATTGCCTGCCGTTTAAAAAAGGCAATAACATTATTGAATTATCCAAAATGCCGGAAAATTCAATCCCTGATAAGTATGAATACCTTTTCGTGTATGAAAAAGACGGGATCAAAAAAGAATTCAGTACCAGTTCCCTGCCAGACAGTACCTGGAAATTTGTGGAACGGCATCAAAATTTGGTAAGCAAGGGAAGTAATAATGTTCCACTGATCAATGATTTTAAACTAAGTACTTCAGACGGTATAGATTCAACAACGGAAATGCTTGCGGGCGAGAAAGAATTTTTCCTCTTCTTCCTGGAATTTCCATCTAACCATACTTCTGAATGGGTGGGAGATTTAAAGGAAATGTTGAAGTCTGCAAAAAAACCGGTGTACATCGTTACTTCCCAAATGGGAGAGGCAGAAAAGTTTCTGTTGAAAAACAAGCTTACAGTAACCAATATATTTTCCACTGATGCTACGGCCATAAAAACAGCAGCACGTACCAACCCGGCGGTTATGCTGATGCGGGGCCCTGTAATTATGCAAAAGTGGGGTTGGGCAGATATTGACCAGATTAAATAATCTATTTTGACCTACCTGTTAAAAAAAATAGTGTATGCTTTACTGGTATTGGCAGGAGTTGTAGTGCTTGTCTTTTTTATGTTCCAGGGTTTTGGTGACCCTGCACGGTTAGTAGTAGGACAAACAGGTGATAAGAAAACACTGGAAAACATACGCCACGATCTTTACCTTGATCAGCCTAAATGGAAACAATTTGCATTATACCTTAATGATGTATCACCATTAGCCATACACGATACTGCTGATATCCGGAAAAAAGAATTGAAAGGAATATTCATTGGCAGCTCAATAAAGTTTGCCATTAAAGTGCCTTACCTGAGAAAAAGTTACCAATCCAGGAAAAACGTAGGTGACATTTTGATGGAGGCATTGCCCGGGACATTGGTACTTGCCATTTCAGCTATGTTAATCGCATGTATTATCGGCATATCACTTGGCATCCTGGCGGCAGTAAAGAAAGGTACCTGGATGGATACCGGCGCCATCCTTGGCAGCATAGCCGGCATTTCAGCCCCATCTTTCCTGATGGCAATAATTATTGCCTACGTTTTCGGCATCGTGCTGCATCCTTACACCGGCCTTAACCTTACCGGAAGCCTGTATGAGATAGACGAAGTAACAGGGGAAAGATATATTGTGATTAAAAACCTGATCTTACCAGCCATAACCCTCGGCATCAGGCCACTCGCAATCATAACCCAACTTACACGAAGTGCCATGCTGGATGTATTGCAACAGGATTTCATTCGTACTGCGCGCGCAAAAGGACTTTCGGAAAGAAGGGTTGTATTAGTACATGCGCTGCGAAATGCCTTGAACCCTGTCATCACAGCCATTACAGGCTGGTTTGCTGAATTATTGGCCGGGGCTTTTTTCGTAGAATACATTTTCGGTTGGAAAGGGATTGGCAAAATAACTGTAGATGCTTTGGAAAAACTGGATTACCCTGTGGTAATGGGTGCCGTTTTACTAAGTGCAGGCATATTTGTATTCATTAATATGGTTGCAGATTATATGTATGCAGTAGTGGATCCACGCATCAAATTAAGATGATAATGAACTGAATATTATAACCAACTTTCATTTCTGGCACAATTTTTAAAATATAGAGGAAAAACATATTTTATGAAACTTAGACAATTAACCTTTATTATGGCAGTCGGCGCTACTTCGCTTATGGCTTGTAACAACGACAAAAATTCTGAAACAGCTGTAACGACAGATACAGTAACTACTACCACGGCCCCGGTTAACGTTGTGGCAGATCGTGCTGACAACGACGGACGTGCAGTAGTTGTAACCAGTGAAAATGTACCCGAACCAGTTAGAACATCTTTTGTTACTAAATATCCAAAACTGGAAAAAGTAGAGTGGTATTCCTATACCCCGGTAGAAGATGACAACCTTTCAATGGACGACCAGTATTATTATGTGCGTTTTAATGACAAAGGTGCAGATTATATGAGCTGGTACAATAATCGGGGAGAGTGGGTAAAAACATCTACGGTTGTTCCTGGGCCTAAAAGTCTTCCGGATGCTGTAAACAGGTACATAAATGCAAACTATCCTGATTACAAAATCGAGGAGATCAGTAAAGAAAATGACAAAGACATGGATATGTTCGAAATCAAAATGAATAAGGGAGAAAGTAAGGTAAAACTGAAAATCCTTCCCAATGGCGAAGTTTTTAAGAAAAAAACCAAATAAGTCATTCCTCTATATTTAAAAAGGCTGTCCTGCGGGATAGCCTTTTTTGTTATTGTCAATTCCGCTGCGCTCATTATTATTCGATGGCACTTCGTAACTTTGCAACCTAAAAATAAACCAATGAAGGAAGTTTACATATTGTCTGCCGTAAGAACCCCAATCGG
>JBKJUT010000326.1:0-9510 GCA_046590515.1 Ferruginibacter sp. | reverse complement strand
CGGGGCCTGTTTTTGTAATGGCTTTCATTTATTTTTGTATAGTAATACTTAAAAAAAACGCAATCGTTCTATCTGCCCAATACAACATAGCTTCAAAAAATTTTTACCATGATTTTTAACAATGTTTGGTAAAATAATTGGTTAGAATGACCCAAATTTAATTCATGAAATATTTTATTTCCTCCTTAATAGTATTTGTAGTTTTAGTTAGTTGTGGTAAGAAAACAGTACCACCGGCGCCAAATACATTTCCTTCTACCAATAATTCCTCATCGAATCCATCCACAGCGGCCACAGGTGCTGGTATCAAAACAGGAGATTCCGCAGTAGTAGTAAAGAAAGCAGTTAAGCCACCTTCTAACAAACTAACTTCAGTTCCAAAGGTGATTGTAGTCAGTGATGCCGGTGCGAAAAAGGCTGTAGATGGCAGACTGTATTATGATTTGCAGGGCCACCGTTATTGGCGTAGTAATAAAGATGGCAAATATTATCTCTACAATAAGTCTATGCAAAACGACGAAGCGTTTAAAGCGCCCAAATAAAAAACAAGGTTACATATATCCCAGGATTTTAAGCATACTCTGCGCGGTTTGTTCTTTGGCATATACCCAATCAATCAATTTCCCGTTTTTATCATGCCCTACAATGATGTGCTTGGGTGATGGTATAAGGCAATGTTTTATTCCGCCGTAGCCGCTAATCTGGTCCTGGTAGGCGCCGGTATGAAAAAATCCCAGGTACAGAGGTTCTCCTTCGCCCACTTTTGGCAGGAATACTTCGTTTATATGTTCTTCTGAATCGTAATAGTCGTGGCTGTCGCAGGTAATTCCCCCCAGTACTACACGTTGGTAGTCGTCGTGCCATTTGTTAATTGGAAGCATGAGAAATTTTTCTCCAATTCCCCAGGTGTCGGGTAAGGTAGTAATAAAAGAAGAGTCAATCATATACCATGTTTCCCGGTCGTTCTGCACTTTCTGTCCTATCACACTGTAAATATGCGCCATGCTCTCTCCTACCGTATAGCTGCCGAATTCGGTGAAAATATGCGGCATCGGTACTTTGGCTTTTTTACAGGCTACCTTGATATTTCGCACAATCTCGTTGATCATAAACTGGTAATCATAATCAAACCCGAGAGAATGTTTAATAGGAAAGCCACCACCAATATTAATTGAATCAAGTTCAGGACAGATTTTCTTTAACTGGCAATACAGGTTAATCACTTTGTTTAACTCACTCCAGTAGTAGATATCATCTTTAATTCCTTTGTTAAGGAAGAGGTGCAGCATTTTTAACTGGAAGCGATGTTCATTCCCTTCAATTTTATCTACGTAAAACTCCAGTATATCTTTTGCGCGTATGCCTAAGCGTGATGTATAAAATGGAAAGCTTGGCTCTTCTTCAGTTGCTACACGTATACCCAGGTTAAAGGGCACTTTCACTGATTTTATATAAGCCCTCAGTTCATCTGTATTATCAAGTACAGGTACTACATTTTTAAAACCGCTGTTAAGGAGACCCGCAATTCTGCTGGTATAAGGCTTTTGTTTGAACCCGTTACAAATGATGAAAGTATCTTTATTGATTTTCTTTTTTTCGTATAGCTTTTTGATGATATCAATATCATAGGCATACGACGTTTCCAGGTGGATATTGTTCTTCAAAGCCTCTTCGACTACGAAACTGAAATGAGAGCTCTTTGTACAGTAACAATAGTTATAATCACCTTCATATTTGTGCTTCTTATAAGCATTGGCAAACATCTTCTTTGCTTTATTGATCTGCATCCCGATCTTGGGCAGGTAGCTTAGCTTAAGAGGAGTTCCGTATTTATCTATCAGGGCTTTTATATCCAGGCCGTTAAACTGCAGGTAATCATCTACAAGTTTAAAATCTTCCTGCGGAAATTTAAAGGTCTGTTGTACGAGGTCGTTGTACGAATTGTTCATTAATGAATAACAGGTTGATGAAGAATGATTTTACAAATGTAATCGTAATGAATATAATACATGAAAAAACCGTTCCGAAAATCCGGAACGGTCATTATTTTTACCTGGGAGAATTATTTAACGGAATTAATAAGGATCTTAAAAGTCTCCGGCTCATTCATAGCAAGGTCTGCAAGTACTTTACGGTTAAGTTCGATACTTTTAGTTCCCAGTTTGTGCATGAATTCGCTGTAAGTCATTCCTTCAGCTCTTACGGCTGCATTAATACGGGCGATCCATAAGGTACGGTATTCACGCTTCTTCAATTTACGTCCAACGTAGCTATACGTCAAACCTTTTTCCATTACATTTTTCGCAACGGTATATACATTTTTACGCTTGCCATAATACCCTTTGGCAGCTTTTAAAATTCTTTTGCGGCGTGCCCTGCTGGCAACTGCATTTACTGAACGTGGCATATCTTAATTTTTTTAAAGTTAATAGTTGGTGTAAGGTTACTTATTTCATTCCTAATAGACGCTTAACGAAATGCATGTTTGCATCACTTACCATACCGTCTTTACGCATAAGGCGCTTACGCTTGGTACTTTTCTTAGTTAAGATGTGTCTTTTAAAAGCTTTCTGGAAAGTAATCTTACCGGTACCGGTAACTTTGAAGCGCTTCTTGGCGCTGCTGTTGGTTTTAACCTTTGGCATTATATAACTTATTATAGTTACTCCCTGCTGGCGTCCCAAACAGATGGGAACTTATGGAGCCTTGTGGGAAATGAATAATAGAAAGATTTCTCTTTCGGGCGGCAAAGGTAACTCAAAAAGGGGAATATTGACAATTTTTCTTAAAGATTAAGCAACTGTGGCCACTAAATAGTGATAATATCCTTTTTCTGATCATAAATCCTCCACCAGGGTTAAAAGGCCATCATCCAGATTTTCCTTGCCTGGCTCCACCTTGATACGGTTTCCTCCAATAAATAATACTATCATGGCAATGACAGCACAGGCAGCCATGATTCCTGTCATGGGAACTGGTGAAACGGGTTTCAATAATCCAACCGCTGTGGAAGCCAGTGCCCCGAAGCCCATCTGCATAGCACCCATGAGCGCAGATGCAGCTCCTGCATCCTTTTTAAATGGTGCCATTGACAGTGCGGCAGAGTTAGGGAAACTAAAGCCCTGGCAACTCAGGAACCCCGCCATTAATACAATAGTACCATACATGCCAAGAATTTCCATCACACTTCCCGCGAATAAAATGACACCAATGACAGTTTGCAGGGTCAGGGTTACCCGTATAATTTGCTGGCTGGTATATTTTTTAAGCAGCAGGTTATTTAACTGGCTACAGGTAATCAGCCCGGCGGCTATGATAGCAAAAATAGCCCCGTACTCCTTACCGGTAGCTTTAAAGAATTCCATGAAAACAAAAGGTGAGCCGGACAGGTAAGCGAAAAGTCCGGCAGATGAAATACCTCCCATTGCGGCATAAGTATAGAATTGAGGCTGCTTCAGTACTTTCCAGAAACTCCTGGCAATAGGCAAAGGTTTGAGTGAATAGTTTTTATTATAGGCTCCGCTTTCAGGCAGCCAGAAATAGACTGCAATTCCTATAGCCAACGTAATTACTGCTAATAACACAAACACCCAATTCCAGCCTATGTGGGCAACTATAAAACTTCCTGCCGTGGGAGCGATGATCGGCGAAACTCCCAGGATTAAAATAAGCCAGGAAAATATTTTTGCATTTTCACTTACAGGAAAAAGATCGCGGATAATGGCCCTTGGTGCCACCATTCCTACACAACCTCCGAGAGCCTGGAAAAATCTGAAAAAAATGAGCATACTCACACTGGTTGATAATGCACAACCAATGGAAGATAGTATATACAGCACCAGCCCGACATACAATGGTTTTTTACGTCCAAACTTATCCAGCAGAGGTCCGCAAATAAGTTGGCCAATACTTACCCCGATAAAAAAACTGGAAAGGGAATAAGATATCATATCTACTGTTGTACCAAGGTCTTTGGCGATGGCCAGAAAGCCAGGCAAATACATATCGATAGAAAAGGGCCCTATAGCAGATAATAAACCCAGTAACAAAATGATAAGGTTCCGGCGTTTTAATTTCATGTATGGGTGAGGGAAAGATGAATGCAGTTTCTGTTGCGAAGTAAAATTAAGAGTAATCTTTTAAAACATCTGCAGGGATAGTATTAAATTGCGTGGATGTATTTTGGGAGTAACAGAATGTTCAGGCGGATTTCCATGGAAGATTTGTCCATTCGATTTTAGTTAAAGTAAATCTGGTTTCACCTTTTAAAGTAGTACCGCCTTTAACCCAGCCTTTATAAATGTAGAATTGCTCAGCCCTCGTTCCTGGGGCGGTTGACAGCCACAAGGGACCTACATACCTGTCGTAATACCAGTTTACCATTATGTTATGCAGATGGCTGCCGATTCCCTGTTTTTCAAAATCAGGAAGTACAAATAATGCCCAGATATTTTTAGCAGAAATGTCAAGTATGGAAAAGCCGGCAACAAGTCCATCAATCTCTCCTACCCACCCTTTGCCAATCACCTGGAGCTGCCGTGCACAATCTTCATTTTTGACTAAACCAGGATTTGAAAGACGATTTTCTTTCACCGCATTTCTTACCACTTGAATCTGCGCAATATCATCCAACGTGGCTTCCCTGTAGTTCATTCACAAATAAACCTAATATAACTGCCAAATCAAATGGTATAACTACCCTAATATTTATTGAAAAATTAATAGCAGGGAAATTCGGTTGATAGATTAAAGTCTTACCAGTCATTATTCATTAACCAGCTCCTGGAATTCTCTTTTAGCTTTTACCAGCGCGGAACCGATTACCTGGTGCATATCATAATACCTGTATTCCGCTAACCTGCCTCCGAATAATACCTGCGTTTCTTTCTGAACCAGCTCCTGGTATTTTTTAAAACGCAGGTTATTAGCCTCATCGTTAACCGGGTAATATGGTTCCATCCCTTTTGTCCATTCTGCAGAATATTCACGTGTAATGATAGTACCAGGCTGGTCACCAAATTCGAAATGTTTATGTTCTATGATACGGGTGTATGGCACTTCAGCCTCGGTATAATTTACAACTGCGTTTCCCTGGTAATTAGGAATGTCAAGGTGTTCATGTTCAAAACGCAGGCTGCGGTATTGTAATGTTCCAAACTGGTTATTAAAGTATTCATCAATAGGTCCTGTGTACACAATCTTATTTGCCACGCCTGCAAAATATTCCCTGTCTGCAAAAAAATCTGTATTAAGTTTTACTTCTATTCCATGTAATAAGCCTTCCGTAATTTTATTATAACCGCCGATCGGGATACCCTGGTAAATGTCATTAAAATAATTATTATCATAAGTGAAACGAACCGGAAGTCTTTTAATAATGAATGCCGGCAATTCTGTGGCTTTTCTCCCCCACTGCTTTTCTGTATAGCCTTTTATCAGCTTTTCATAAATATCTGTTCCCACCAGGGCGAGGGCCTGCTCTTCAAGATTTGCCGGCTCTTTGATACCCAGGGCAGAGATCTGCTGTTGTATCTTATCCTGTGCTTCCGCAGGCGTTTTTACATTCCAGAGTTTATAGAAAGTATTCATATTAAAAGGAAGGTTATACAATTCACCTTTGTAATTAGCTACAGGTGAATTTGTATAACGGTTAAATTCCACGAAGGAATTTACAAAGTCCCATATTCCCCTGTCGTTTGTATGAAAAATATGCGCACCATATACATGTACATTAATTCCTTCTTGCCGGCGACAAAATATATTTCCGCCGGCATGATCACGCTTATCAATTACCAGGCATTTAAAACCCTTCTTTCTGGCCTGGTGCGCAAATGTACTTCCAAATAATCCTGCCCCTACCACGAGGTAATCATATTCCTTCATGTTTATATTTTACAAATTATGCGTTACAACTGTTTCAAAATATTCATCCATCGCTGCGTCAAGTGGCGGTAAGACATGGCCTTTTTCACTTTGCAATACGCTATAGGCTGGCCGGGTGGCCGGCCATAATATATTTTCGGCGGGGATAATCAAACCAGTGTCGCCTTCAACCCTGTTTGCGATATCCAACGCCCAATCATACCAAGTAAGCCCGGTATTGTTGGCCAGGTGAAATATTCCACGCTCTTCATCTACCAGGAGATCAAGACAGGCATTTACAAGGTGTGGAACATAAGTAGGCGATATGGTTATATCGCTGGCCACTTCAAATTCACTGCCTTTTTCAAGCGAATGTAAAACATGGCTGAGAAAATTGTACTTATCCCAGGGCCCGAAAAACGCACTCGTTCTTACAATGAGTGAAGTGGGATTTTGTTCCATTACATACTCCTCTGCATTAACCTTACTTTGACCATATACATTTAAAGGAGATACCGGGTCTGATTCGAAGTAAGGCGTATTTTTTTTACCATTAAACACCAGGTCAGATGAAAATGTCAAAAGTTTTATTGCAAAAGTATTACAGGCAATTGCAAGCATCCTGGGGCCACGACTGTTTTCCCGGTAACAGTTTATCTGGTCGGTCTCAGCCTCATCTACGCGAACAAACCCTGCTGCATTCACAATGGCCCAGGGATTATGAGCGGCAATAATTTTTTCTACCTGTGTATAATCAGCAATATCTACATCATCACGACCAACAAGCCTGAATGGTAAACCACGTAGCTGACATACCCTCGCAAAGGCACGACCTAAAGTGCCGGTTTTTCCAATAATCAGCAGAGGTCTTCCTGGTGTTATTAACCGCGAATAAGATTGGAGCATATTTTTTTTGACCTGGAACCTTTGTGCACTTTTCCACCAGCCAGGCTGAGAGAAATTAGGTACTTTAAATTCCTTTCCAGCAGTCAGAGCTTTGAGCAATCCAGCCATAGCGGTAGGACGAAGTTTACCGGCACTTACATCAAAAGCACCCTGTTCATAAGTGTATGGCGGGCCAGTAAGTAGTTTATTCCAGCCATACGACCCAAGTAACGCCCAGCTGGTAACAGCATTGATTTGAATTCCTTCCTTTATTAAATCTTCACTGGCAGAATATATTTCTAAAAACCATTTCAGTTGCTCCTCCCTGGCACAATGTAAATGTGCTTCAGTAACAGCTATTGGTAATTTATAACGGTCCCATAATTCTTTGACCAATACTTTAAATCCGTTTGGCTGGTCCAGTTTTACCCTCACGGCTTCGGTATCTGCATACCTGTGTAATGAATTACCTCCATGTGTATTCACAGGATATTTATCCATTTCTTCATCTATGAAACGTTCTGAGGTAACATAATAATTAACACCGATAATATCCGGGGGTGTAGGGTTGGCCGAAAAAAATTCCAGGCATTCCTCAGGTATGCCTAACCGTTGAAAATAACCCCATAATGGATGTCCCGGAACCATTCTGCCACATAAAATATCAATTGTTAACCACCGCCTCTGGTTTTCAAAATTTGCCTGGTAAGCCAGTAAAGGACTACTGTATGTTTTGCCTAGATCTTCAGTTTGAATGAGCCTGGCGCCGGGATTTATTTTGCGGATTGCCTGCATAGATAATACTGTTCCCTTCAACTGGTTCAACAGCATTTTTATGCAACTGACGTCATTGTGTTTATGAGGATACCACAGTCCATATAGCCCCGAAAAGCGGGCTGTGGTAAATGGTTCATTAACCGGGGTATAATCTTTTACCCAGGGAAACGCAGAGGCAACCTGGCCGGCATACAATGCAAGTTTTTCAGGAAATCCATCATCGAGCAGGTTAGTAAATGCAGGACCTGATCCGTGGTGGACAAGCCCGATTATCGGGGTAATATTCTGTTGCCGTAAGATTTCTATTTGAGAGGATGCCCAGGTAAAATCCGGAAACATATCTTCTGTAAACTGGTGCCGCTCCCATAATACCGGGTATCTCACAGCCTTGAAACCTAATTCTGAAATGGGAAGCATATCTTCCCGGTTATAATGTCCGGAAAGTTCCAGTTGATCTATCCATATATCCTCCACCCGGTTTATAGTACATTCTATTCCGCCCCAGATTTCAGGCTTTCCCTTTCTCACATTTTGCATGATGGAGATTTTTTAATGAAAATCAGGCAACCTCTTTTACAAAAGGCTTTATGGCTGCCGGACTAACCTCCGGTATAATTTCGTCAACCAGTTGCATCATTTCAAGCCACGTTTTGTCCCATGAAATATTTGCCAGGAACTTATCTACTTTTTTATTCCATAAAGATTTATCCGTTGTTTCCAATTCCATATTAACAGCTGCGATAAATTCAGCCGCGGTATCGGCGATGTGGACCAAACCTTGATCCCCATAGGGTTTCACTACATCCCTGATAGAGGCAGAAACTACAGGTTTACCTGCGGCCAGGTATTCGGGCGTTTTAGTGGGACTGATAAATTTTGTAGAATCATTTTTTTCAAAAGGAATCATCGCCAGATCCCAACCTGCCAGGTAGGAAGGCAATTCACTATAACTTTTTCCACCGAGGTAATGAATATTTTCAAACCTGGGAAGATCATCCGGGTTAATTTTAACCACCGGTCCTACCAGTACAAACTGCCATTCAGGTTTGGCTTGTGCTACTTCCCTTATCAGGTTTATATTAAAGCGCTCATCAATCACTCCATAAAATCCGATTCTGATCCTGGGTATCTGAACCTGGTCCAGGGGCTCATTCATATCAGCACGCGCTTTGAAAAAATGGTCTTTGTCGATGCTGCTCGGAAAAGGGTGAATATTATGATGGCAATTTTCTTTGGCTTCGAATAAACAATGTCCACCGGTAAATACCAGGTCTGCTTTGCTGAACAGCTGGTCTTCCAAATCTTTTAATTCCAGGGGAGCGAATTTAAAGTTTGACAATTCATCCATACAATCATAAATGATCCTCAGAGGGAAAAACTGGTCACTGATTTTTAAAGCCATGGGAGTATAGTACCAAAAAATATATCTTTCTATTTCCATCTTCCCGAAAAGTTTATTGAGAAGGGTTTTCTGACGCACAATTAATTCAAGTTCGGATACCTCTCCATGTTGCAGCTTTGGAATAACTACCCATACTTTCTCTTTCGTTAATTTAATTTCAACACTATCCTCCTGGTCGTGAAAAACCGGTTCTTCCACATAAAATACGCGGAATCGATTGGCAAAACGGGATAATAGATGTTGTGGACGTTGATACACGAAATCCCACCGTAAATGACTGAAACAAACCAGGTCTATAGGTGCCAGATCCTTTGAAACAGATGTTAAATGTGTAGTAATGCCCATCTTGGAAATTTAAATACGTATATAGTTATAAATTTACTTATATATAAGTAAGTAACAAATCAATCTGAATCTTTAAAAGAAACAGCTAGTAAATTATATTTTAATAAAAGTGGTGGCTTGGTTCGCAATAGATTTTAAATTGACAGAAAATAAAATCTTTTCTATGTGCTTACTTATAATTAAATAATAGTGCCACAATTAAATACGCAGTTATTTGTCTGATAATGGAAGTTTCAATC
>JBKJUT010000323.1:0-6678 GCA_046590515.1 Ferruginibacter sp. | reverse complement strand
CCGTAAGGTTTACCTGCTCGCCTTTTTTCCTGTTCTGCATGATACTTTCAAATTCATCATAAAACCGGGTAGGTGTACTGTCGACCTTTACAATCTGGTCGCCGTTTCTTAAACCGGCCCTGTAACCATTCGTAGTATCCGGCACTTCCATCACTACAACCGGTACCCGCGGATTCATCATCGGTCCTTCTGACCTTTTCTTTTTTTCTACCAGCTTCCCGATTAAATCTACAGGCATCGGCAACTTCATTGTCTTGCCTTCGCGCTCGATAGTGACATCTTTATTAACTATAAGCAGCTTGCGTAATACATCAAAATACTCGTCAACCGGTTCGTCATCAATAGCCAATACTTTATCTCCATTTTTGAAACCCAGGTCTTTAAAGATGGGGTCATTATAGGCGATGCCATATTTCAATGAAGCTGCGGGCACTTTCTTTTCACCCCACACCATTAAGATCATGGCATAAATAATAAAAGCGAGGATAATATTTACCGTAACCCCTCCGAGCATAATGATAAGTCTTTGCCAGGCCGGTTTACTCCGGAATTCCCAGGGCTGAGGAGGCATTTTCAACTGTTCCTTATCCATACTCTCATCTACCATCCCGGAAATCTTTACATATCCACCCAATGGCAACCAACCAATACCATACTCAGTATCTCCTACTTTCTTTTTAAATAAAGAAAACCAGGGATCAAAAAACAGGTAAAATTTTTCCACCCTGCACTTAAACCATTTGGCGGTAATGAAGTGCCCAAATTCGTGCAAAACGACAAGTATAGAAAGGGAAAGAAGTAATTGGGCCACTTTTAAACCTACGCTCGGCCAGTTAATTGCTAAAAATATTGTATCCATATCAGAACAGGCCAGGAAGGCAGAATTTAAAGTTAAGCTGTTTTATAATTTCAATAAAGAAGCGGCGAAGTTACGGGCCTCACCATCGCTGTCAAAATAATCCTGCAACGAAGGTTTTTCCATGTATTCAATTTTATTCATTGTCTTTTCCACTACTGCAGTTATGTCGAGGAAGCCGATCCTGTTTTTCAGAAACGCCCACACGGCTATTTCATTGGCTGCATTCAGCACACAGGCTACGTTGCCGCCTTTTTGCAAAGCTTCTGTGGCCAACCCGAGGTTGCGGAAAGTTTTAAAATCCGGCTCTTCAAAACTCAGGTTAGGGTATTTCCTGAAATTAAGCCGTGGAAAATCATTTTTCAGTCGGATTGGAAAACCCAGGGCATATTGAATAGGCAATTTCATATCTGGCAAACCCATCTGGGCTTTTATGCTTCCATCTTCAAACTGCACCATGCTGTGGATGATGCTTTGCTGGTGAATGACAACTTCTACCTGGTCGGGCCGCAGGTTGAATAACCATTTGGCCTCTATCATTTCCAGACCTTTATTCATCAGGGTAGCAGAGTCAATGGTAATTTTGGCGCCCATATTCCAGTTAGGGTGCTGCAATGCATGGTCGCGTTTTACATTTACCAGGAAGTTGGGTTTTTTACCCAGGAACGGACCGCCACTGGCAGTGAGTATGATCTTTTCTATAGGGTTTCTTGATTCTCCTACCAGGCATTGAAAAATGGCAGAATGTTCGCTGTCGACCGGTATGATGGGTGCACGGTGCTCCAGGGCCTTTTGCATAACAATATCGCCCGCTACCACCAGGGTTTCCTTATTGGCCAAGGCGATCATTTTGCCTTTTGAAACTGCTTTCAGCGTAGGCTTTAAACCGGCAAAACCCACAATCGCAGCCAGCATAATATCATAGGTGTCAAAATCAGCAGCTTCTTCCAGGGCTGCTTCACCACAGAACACTTTTATACCTTTCGGAGATAAAGCTTCTTTTACTTTTTCGTATTTTTTATCATCTCCAATTACAACCGCATTAGGAGAAAATTCCAGCGCCTGTGCTACCAGCAACTCGTCGTTAGTCTGGGCAGTTAATATTTCCACTTCAAACAGTTCGCGATGGGTTCTTATCACATCCAGGGCCTGGGTGCCAATTGAGCCGGTAGATCCAAATAAAGCAATGCGTTTATTAGCATGCGCTTCAGCCATGTGTATATTTTAATTGTATAATATGTGTGAGGCAATTTAGTATTTTATATTGACACCGCCGGAATGAGGATTATCGTAGTGATAGTCCTTTTGCCAGTACACCTTACTCTTGTTTTTGCACGTAGGGCTGAAGGCCTTCGGCCAGGGTCCGGTCGTTGCCCAGCCTGGCTACTTTATTCTGACCACCCAGTTTGCCGATACTCTTCATATATTCCAGGAAACCATTTTTCCTGATAGGTGTGATGAGTAATGGCTTTAATATATTTCCTTTTACCAGGTCATCGTAATACATATTTTTCTGGCGCAGGTTATCATCAATAATGCGGGCCAATTCTTCCAGGTCTGCGGGCACCTGTTCAAATTCGATGAACCATTCGTGATAACTATCTCCGCCATCCTGCGCGATCATTGGCGCCACGGTAAATTCCGTTATCCGGGCATTTGACAGTTGTTGGGCCCCAAGCATTGCATTTTCCACCTCCTCTACAATCACGTGCTCACCGAATGCGGAGATAAAGTGTTTGGTTCTTCCGCTTACTACCAGGCGGTAAGGTTCGGTAGACAGGAACTTTACTGTATCTCCCAGGTTATATGCCCAAAGCCCGGCATTGCTGGAAATGATGAGCGCATAGTTCTCTCCAACCTTTACATCTTTTAAAGTCAGGCGGGTTGGGTTTGCAGATCCTATTTCGGCCAAGGGTACAAATTCATAAAATATACCGCTGTTGGTATTTAACAGCATGCCCGGCATTTTTTGAGAATCCTGGAAAGCAAAAAAGCCTTCGCTGGCCGGGAATAATTCGATACTGTCTACTTTGCGACCAATGCTCTCCGTTAGTTTGTGTTTGTAGGGTTCGAAATTAACACCTCCCTGCACCATGAGGTTAAAATCCGGAAATAACTCCCCGACTTTCTTACCTGACTTTTCTACCAGTTTATCAAAATACATTTGCATCCATGGTGGTATTCCACTGATCAATGTCATGTTCTGGTTGATTGTTTCTTCTACAATTTTGTCCAACTTGGTTTCCCAATCTTCTATACAATTTGTTTCAAAAGAAGGCATCTGGTTGGCGCGGAGATATTTCGGAACGTGATGATTTACGATACCGCTTAACCTGCCTGTGGGTATATCGCCCACTCTTTCCAGTTCAGGAGATCCACTAAGAAATATCAGTTTGCCATCGGCAAACGCGGTGTTCCCTGTTTCTGCCATATAACAAAGAAGGGCATTACGGGCAGAATTTATGTGATTGGGAATCGAGTCCTTTGTGATGGGAATGTATTTAACCCCGCTGGTAGTACCGCTTGTTTTGGCAAAATAGATCGGCCGGCCTTTCCATAACACATTTTGTTTTCCTTCTTTTATTTTATCTATGTAAGGCTTCAGGGCTTCGTAATCGCGAAGCGGTACTTTCTTCACAAAATCTTCGTGAGTTTTGATGGAAGCAAAATCATGATCCACGCCAAACGTAGTTTTCTGGGCGGATTTCAGCAATTGTTGGAAAACTTCCTGTTGGTCAGCCACAGCAGTTGCCATTCCTTTCTTTATCTGCCTGTATATGTAATTGGCAAAAGGTTTTGCCAGCATTGATTTTATCTTCATTGTTTGGTCTTTCGAAGCACAATAACCACAATTATGTGGATTATTCCGCAATAATTTGATAGGTGGCAGCTAATTACAATTGCATGGCCATTCTTTTTCCAGGTCAATAACAGTTACGATCACCAGTTCGCCGGGATGCGGTGCAACTACCACCCGCACATGTTGGCCATCGTGGGTAACACCTTCGAGGGGAAACGTTGTTCCTTTTGAACCCACTTCTATCTTTTCCCTGTTAACCCGGCCCTTCTTAATCATTTCTTTTACTTCCGATTCATCAATGAATCGGCATTCCATCCGGCAGCGTGCGTGCCGGGTATATTTGACTTTAGAAACCGAACGGTCAAACTCACTACTGGAATCCTTTGCGCTTTCACTTACATCCTGGTCTTTACCCTGCTGGTTCCTGAACCAAAAGAAAAGCAAAACTGCCAATACCAGGGCCAGGTAAGGGAATTTTTTTAACATGCGGAAAGGTACTGATAAGTTAATAACAGAAGCACGGACTGCTAAATGTTAAACAGGCAGGCACAACCAGTATAAAATGATTATTTTTGCGCCGAAATGAACAAAAGTGTTGCCTTACATACCCTGGGCTGTAAATTAAACTACAGTGAAACCACTGCTATAGGAAGGATGCTGGAGAATGATGGGTTCGTACAAAAGGAATTCACAGAGGTGGCCGATGTATATGTGATCAATACCTGTTCAGTTACTGATAATGCAGATAAGGAATGCCGGCAGCTGGTACGCCGTATACAAAGGCGCGCACCGGAGGCCATGGTAGTTATAACCCGATGTTATGCTCAATTAAAACCGGCGCAAATCGCAGAAATTCCAGGGGTTGACCTGGTTTTGGGAGCGGCAGAAAAATTCAACATTGCCACACACCTGAAAGAAATCGCTAAAAACGAGATAGCACGGATATGCAGTTGTGATATAGGAGATGTAAATGAATTTACCGCCTCGCATTCATTAAACGAACGCACCAGGATCTTTTTAAAAGTGCAGGATGGTTGTGATTATAATTGCAGTTTCTGCACCATACCACTTGCCAGGGGAAAAAGCCGCAGCGACCGGATTGAGAATGTGGTGAACAATGTAGCTTCATTGGCAGCAGCGGGAGCAAAAGAAGTGGTACTTACTGGAATCAACCTTGGTGATTTTGGCAAAGGATATTCCGGAGGAAAATTACATGGTGAAAATTTCCTTGACTTAATAAAAGAACTGGATGAACTACCGGGTATTGAACGTTACCGCATTTCTTCTATTGAACCCAACCTGCTCAGTAACGGGATCATTGAATTTGTAAGCAACAGCAGGCACTTCATGCCTCACTTTCATATTCCCTTGCAAAGTGGCAGCAATAAAACACTCGCGGCCATGCGTCGTCGTTATAAAAAAGAACTATATAGTGAAAAGGTAGGTCTTATTAAAATGCTTATGCCCCATTGCTGTATCGGAGTTGATATTATTGTGGGATTTCCCGGGGAAACTGACGAGGATTTTCGAGACACGGTTAACTTTCTTTCAGACCTTGATATTGCTTACCTGCATGTGTTTACATATTCCGAGCGTGACAATACCCATGCACTCTCTATAAAAGAAGTGGTGCCTGTAGCTGTTCGCCAGGAAAGGAATAAAATTCTGCGTAACCTGAGTTATTCAAAAATGCAGGTTTTCACCCGGCAGCATATAGGCCAAACGCGCAAAGTGCTGTTTGAATCTGTAAACAAAAACGGAATGATGGAAGGCTATTCCGATAACTACATTAAGGTTACAGCAGGGTATAAGCCGGAATGGGAGAATGCGATTGTGGACTGGATTATTTAGCCTCGTTCTGTAAGAGGTTCCATTGCCTGCCGGCAAGATGCTCCTTAAAAATAATATGGTTGTGGGGATTTTGCAGCGCTGCAAGATGGCGCTCATGGTGAAGGTCTGTACCTATAAAGGTGGCGAGGTTATTTTTTAAAATATAGGCTGCTGCACGGGCCACCTCTTTTCCATAATAGCCGGTCAGAGATAACAGGTTTACCTGCAGCAGGAAGCCCAGGTCTGCCAGATGATGATATACTTTTGTATTATTATGAAAATAGGCATACCGCTCAGGGTGAGCCAGTATAGGATTATATCCTTCGGTGATAATGGCAAAGGACATTTTTTCAATATGATCCGGCAGGGATGAATAGGAAAATTCAGTCAGGATAAGATTATACTGTACCGTTAGTAACAGCACTTTATTATCAAGTAATTCAAAAAAATGCTGGTCAAGCATATACTCTGCTGCGGCAGACAAAGTGAAAGTGATCTCCTGGCGATCAAGTTCATCCTGTAATAATTTCTGTGCACCAAAAATGGTATCGGCTGTATTACGATACATATCTCCAATGATATGCGGGGTAGCGACAGACCGGGTGACACCCAGTTCCATGAGTCCCCGTACCAGGCGGAGCGAGGTTTCCAGGTCAGGTGCCCCATCATCTATTCCCGGCAGAATATGGGAATGTAAGTCGGTCGTAATTGGGAAATAACCTTCGCCATTGTTTTTTTTCGATTTAAAAATATTAAACACGGGTTATTATTTTAATCCTGGTCTACCTTTTTACCCAGGCGGATATACTGGTGCAATTTACTAAGAGGTTTAAGAATTGATACCAGGAATGGAAAAGGTATGCCATTACGCTTCATGGCCAGGTAATCGCGGCGGTTGGCCCGCAATCTCTTTTTCAGGCTGCTGTTGCTCTGGCCTCCCCGGCGCATTTTTATAATTAACAACGGTAAATAATATGCGGATACCCTGTAACGATAGAGATAGCGTGCCATGAATTCATAATCTGCCGCGCTGTAGTAATGATTTTCGTATCCTCCAAACCGGGCTACTAAATGCCGCCTGATATAGAATGTTGGATGAGCCGGCATCCAGCCTGTACGGAAAAGACTCCGTTTAAAAGACTTGCCTTTCCAGACCCGGTAAATATTGTCGGTGTTGTCTTCTTCCACATAT
>JBKJUT010000233.1:0-4836 GCA_046590515.1 Ferruginibacter sp. | reverse complement strand
CTAATGATTATTAGATTAGTTTGGATTAAACCTGTAAGATTAATATTAGCCCTGTCGGGGTTTAAACCCCGACAGGGTCACTGCAACCTTTTCGGATGCAAGTTCAGAATAACCAGTTCATAGGTGGAGGTGGTGGTTAATCCTGGTGGAGTCACCCGTTGAAATGATGGTAACCCCGACAGGGCACTGCAATCTTTTGAATGCAGGTTCAGAATATCCAGTTAAGAGACGGAGGTGGTGGGTTAAGCCGGGAGCAATAACAAAAATGTAAGCTACATGGGAGCAAGGTTCAACTGTTACTGTAATGGTAACCCTGTCGGGGTTTAAACCCCGACAGGGTTGAAAGGGAAGGACAAGTACCATAATGCTATATGCCTCCAGCTTTCCTCCATATATACATATCCATTAATTAATCAACAACCCATTCATTCATCGTATCACCTTGTCCCTAATTGCGACATAACCGTTACATAAACCTTATCAGCTTTTCCTATTTTAGTATCGTGTCGCATAATAACTTCCACTGTAAAAATGCCTACATTCATATTAACCGCCAAATTTCTTCTTTATGAAAAAATGTAGCTTAGTGCTTTGGGCATGCTTCTCAGTTATGTCAACCTTTGCTCAAACAAACTTTAGTGCTTTCGTAAATCCCTTTATCGGTACCGGCGGACATGGTCATACTTACCCAGGCGCTACACTGCCTCACGGCATGGTTCAACTTAGCCCCGATACCCGTATTGATGGCTGGGATGGCTGCAGCGGCTATCACTACAGCGATTCATTTATCTACGGTTTTTCGCATACCCATCTCAGTGGTACCGGGGTGAGCGATTATGGTGATGTGCTGCTTATGCCTATGCTAGGAAACCCTTCCCCCGATAATAAAATTTATGGCTCCAGATTTAGCCACACGGAAGAAATGGCATCCCCCGGCTTTTACCAGGTGCATCTGCAGGATGATAACATCGTAGCACGGTTTACCGCCACCGAACGTGTCGGCTTTCACCAGTATACTTTTTCTAACTTAAAGCAGAATAACTTGGTTATTGATTTAGTACATCGTGATGAAGTATTGGGATCTTCCCTTAATATAGAAGACAGTGTAACAGTCTCCGGTTTCAGGCGTTCCCGCGGTTGGGCGCAAAACCAATACGTGGCCTTTGTGATGAAATTTTCATCCCCCATAGTCTCACGCGGCATCTGGGAGCATGATAGTTTACGAACGGGCGCAAATTATTCTGTGTCAAATAACATTAAAGCCTACCTGCAATTTGACCTGCCCCCGTCCGGCAATCTTTTTGTAAAAGTAGCTCTGTCTCCCGTAAGCGTAGACGGAGCAAAGAAAAACCTCGCAGTTGAATTGCCCGGCTGGGATTTCCAGGCCACTCATGAGCTAGCTACCCATAAATGGAACAAAGAACTCGGAAAGATAGAAGTTGAAACAACTGACGAGAATCAACAGGCAATTTTTTATACTGCTTTATATCATACTGCTATTGTTCCTAACATAAATATGGATGTGGATTCGATGTACCGCGGACGGGATGATAAAATTCATCGCGCCTTATTTACTAATTACTCAGTGTTTTCTTTATGGGATACTTACCGGGCGGCACACCCGCTTTACACTCTCATCGACCGCCAACGCACTCTTGATTATATTAAAACTTTCCTGGCCCACTATAAAGAAGCTGGCAGGTTGCCCGTGTGGGAACTGGCAGGAAATGAAACAGACTGTATGATAGGCTATCACAGTGTCCCCGTTATTGTAGATGCTTTTTCAAAAGGAATTGTTGAATTTGATACAGTTCTGGCACTTAAAGCAATGGAAGTTTCTGCTAACTGGCAAGGTTTCGGAGTGCCTGACTATGTCCGCAAAGGCATGCTGGAAAGCGCAGATGAAAATGAAAGCGTAAGTAAAACACTGGAGTATGCCTACGACGATTATTGCATCGCACTATTTGCGGAACTTATTGGCCATGACAGTACAGCTTCACGGTATCGCCAACGCGCTGTGTTTTATAAAAATATGCTGGATCCTGCCGGCTTTGCGCATCCCCGCATGAACGGCAGTTGGTTGCAACCTTTTGATCCGCGTGAAGTAAACAACC
Organism: Ferruginibacter sp.; assembly: GCA_046590515.1. Taxonomy (GTDB): domain Bacteria; phylum Bacteroidota; class Bacteroidia; order Chitinophagales; family Chitinophagaceae; genus Ferruginibacter. The sequence goes on along the minus strand of JBKJUT010000233.1, from coordinate 2,722 downwards.
ATTTCACGGAAGCCAACAGTTGGCAGTATTCATTTTATTTCCCTCAGGACATCAGCGGCTACCTTCAAGACAGGGGTAAGAAAAAGTTACAACAGCAACTGGATGGTTTATTTAATGCCCCTGTTCAAACAACAGGAAGAAAACAAAGTGACATCACTGGTCTTATCGGCCAATATGCCCATGGCAATGAACCTAGTCACCACATCGCCTTAATGTATAATTATGCCGGGCAACCTTATAAAGCTCAGCAACTGATTAATAAAATAAGAAATGATTTTTACCTTAATAATCCTGACGGACTTATAGGAAATGAAGACTGCGGCCAAATGAGCGCCTGGTATGTAATGAATGCACTTGGATTTTATCCCGTCACTCCAGGTGTTCCCCGTTATGATATTGGAACCCCATTATTTTCAAAGGCTGTCATTCATTTTGAAAATGGTAAATCTTTTAAAATTACTTCCAATGCATCTCCCAGTAATATTTATGTGCAGGAAATGAATATAATTAATCCGGGAGGCAAACCGCAACTATGGAGGAATGGTTATCTGCTGCATTCCGATATTATGCAAGGCGGTGAGTGGCAGGTAATCATGTCACCTTCTCCATCGGCAAAGGAATTTCAATATCCGTATGATGTACCACTGAAGGGAATGATAACAAACCCCGTCATCCAAGGAGGGGGAGTGTCATTCCGGTTTTCAAAAAAGGTAGAAATTATCACCGAACCAGGTACTGCAGTGTATTATACTTTAGATGGTTCTCAACCCGGCAGGAATTCATTGAAATATTCTTCACCATTACTTATTAATCACTCTGCAACTATCCATGCGAAAGCTTTCAGGAGCAACGATTCAAGTTATACAGTCAGTGCCAGGTATATAAAATTGCCAAATAACTGGACAGTAAAATTACAAACACCGTTTCAACAACAATACAATGGAGGCGGCCAGGACGGTTTAATAGATGGGATACGTGGCATAACGGATTGGCGTAAGGGAAATTGGCAGGGTTACCAGGGGCATGACTTTGATGCCGTTATAGACTTGGGTAAATCAACCTTGGTTTCTTCTGTACAGGCTGGCTTTTTACAGGATACCCGCTCCTGGATCATCGCACCTCGTAACTGGCGGGTGGAAGTATCCCTGGATAATATTCATTTTCGACAGGTGTATTCTTCTGGATCATTCTTACCAATAGAAAATATGGAACCACATCTGGTTGCTGCCACGGCAGAATTTCCGCCTGCAAACGCCAGGTATATCAGGGTAGTTGCTAATCAATTTGGTGTATTGCCTGAATGGCATCCCGGGGCTGGGGGTCAATCTCATATTTTTATAGATGAGATCATGATCCATTAATAAAAAAACCGCCAGTACGACGGTTTTTTTATTTTTATTATTTTATTATCCTTTTTTAAAGTGGATTTAAAGGATCTATTGGGTCTTTATCAAACACCGTCTTTCCCTGCTGCAGCCTGCTATGGTTCTTGCTGTATACAAAATAAATAATGAGACCAATCAGCAACCATCCGCCTAAGCGCAACCAATTGGTCCAGCCTAAACCGAAGATCATGGCACCGCAAACTAAAATACCCAGTATCGGCACTAATGGCACCAAGGGTGTTTTAAATTCACGCTTCATGTTAGGTTCTGTTTTTCTTAAAATGATTACGGCAGCACATACCAGCATAAATGCAAATAAAGTTCCTATACTTGTCATGTCTCCTACCACATCCCCAGGTACAAAAGCTGCAAACAGGCCTACAATCACAAATATGATCATATTGGCTTTATAAGGAGTTTTGTACTTCGGATGAACCGCGCTGAATGCACGTGGCAACAAACCATCCCTGCTCATAGAATAAAATACCCGGCTTTGCCCTAACAACATTACCAATATCACTGAACTGAAACCCGCCAGAATAGCTACGGTTACCAATTTACTCAACCAGGAATATCCAGGCATATAATTTTGTATTGCAATTGAAACAGAAGCTTCCTTACCGGTAGTACGGAAAAATTCAACTGGTGCGAGGCCCGTTAAGACATGCGCAAAAAGAATATATAAAACGGTACAAATAGCCAATGATCCCAATATCCCTATTGGCATAGCCGTTTTAGGATTTTTAGTCTCCTGGGCTGCGGTACTCACTGCATCAAAACCTATGAATGCAAAAAATACAACTCCCGCCGCACCCAGTATTCCCATAATACCGCCATAATTATGTCCAATACCCTGGTGGTCTACATAGGTAGATACTTCGGGGATATATGGCTCATGGTTAACCGGGTTTATAAATCCCCAGCCTAAAATAATGATAAGAATAACAATAGCCACCTTCGCAATTACAATAATACCGTTTACAAAAGCTGATTCCTGTGTTCCTTTAATCAACAACAATGTTAATGCAGCAATTATACCGAGTGCCGGTAAATTGATCATACCACTTTCACCGGTTATGGCAGATGTTTCAAAAGGGGAGTGGCACCATTGATAAGCGATGGGTTTCCAATGCAGTACTGTAACCAGCAAGTTATTAAGGTATTCACTCCAGGCAATTCCCACCGTAGCGGCTCCTACTGCATATTCCAAAACAAGATCCCAACCAATAATCCAGGCCAGTAATTCTCCCATTGTAGCATACGTATACGTATATGCGCTACCAGCAATAGGGATAGACGAAGATAACTCCGCGTAACATAAACCCGCCAGGGCACAA
>JBKJUT010000218.1:0-2879 GCA_046590515.1 Ferruginibacter sp. | reverse complement strand
GATACTTATCATAAGCTTAATCTTTATCCTCGGATACATAGCAATCACGCTTGAACATCCCTTAAAAATTAACAAGGCAGCCATTGCGCTTATCACCGCTACTCTTTGCTGGGCCGTATATGCAACGATGTCCGGCGACAGCCACCATGCCGTAACGTTATTAAGTGAACACCTCGGCGAAGTGTCTGGTATTTTATTTTTCTTACTGGGCGCTATGACCATAGTAGAACTGATAGATGCCCATGATGGCTTTGAGCTGGTGACTGATAAAATTCAGACTACTAATAAACGGAAACTTGTCTGGATGCTGGCCTTCCTTACATTTTTCCTTTCTGCAATCCTGGACAACCTGACTACGACCATCGTTATTATTTCATTGTTACGTAAGATTATTGCCGATCGTAAAGACAGGCTTTTGTTTGCAGGCCTGGTGGTAATATCCGCTAATGCCGGTGGAGCCTGGTCTCCAATCGGAGATGTTACCACCACTATGTTATGGATTGGCGGACAAATTACCACCGGTTCAATAATAGCACAGACCTTTCTACCAAGCCTGGTGGCACTTCTGGTGCCTGCTTTCTTATTATCCTATACAATGAAGGGTGAATTGGTAAAACCCGAAAAAGCGGAGAAGAACAATAATTTTACTACCAGTCACAAGGAAAGAAACACGGTATTCTGGTTGGGAGTAGGTTGCCTGGTATTCGTTCCTGTATTTAAAACTTTAACTCACCTGCCGCCTTATATGGGCATTTTATTCGGGCTCGGGATTATGTGGTTAATTACGGAAATGATACATTCGGGGAAAGATGAAGAAGAAAAAGGAATGCTTTCTGTAAACCATGCATTGCGTAAAGTAGATACACCCAGTGTATTGTTTTTCCTGGGGATTCTATTAAGCATCGGCGCACTCCAGGCTACCGGTGTGTTAAATGACCTCGCTGGCTGGATGGATAAATCCATTGGAAATATCAGCGTGATCACTATGACTATCGGGTTATTATCATCTGTTGTTGATAATGTACCGCTGGTGGCTGCAGCCCAGGGAATGTATGGGTTAGAGCAATACCCGACCGACCATTATTTTTGGGAATTCCTCGCTTATTGTGCAGGTACAGGCGGAAGTGCGTTGATCATTGGTTCGGCTGCAGGTGTAGCAGCCATGGGCCTCGAAAAGATCGAATTCTTTTGGTACGTGAAACATATTTCATGGCTGGCCCTGGCAGGTTACTTAGCAGGAGCAGGAGTATTCATTTTACAGCACTATTTATTTTTTAGCTAATTGTTATAATGCCGGCAGTTGCACTGCCGGTTTTTTTTTGCCGGTTTTGAAAAAAAATTTCACAAATGGAAAAGCAAAATTTCTGTTTGGAGTGTATTTTTTATTTACTGACTCCATTCCTGGCGTAGAAGAGAAAAAACAGCAAGGTCATGGGAAGTACCGTTTACCCATTCAGCTTGCCGGAGAATACCTTCTTTATTAAATCCGAGCCTGGGTGCTATAGCCAGGCTGCGGATGTTATCTACGGCTGCCCTCAATTCCAACCTGTGTAAACCAAGTGTTTCAAATCCGTATTTGATCAAAGTCCGGCATGCATCGGTAATAATTCCCTTTCCTTCAGCCTCGCTGGTTAGCCAGTATCCAATAAAGGCCTGTTTATTTGGCACATCTATTTGGTGTAAACCTATTCTGCCTGCCAGCTTACCTTCATGGAAAATTACGAAACTTATTTCCCTTCCTTGAAGATATAGTGCCTCGCAATTGGAAGTATAATCAATAAAGTTTTCTACCGACCGCATACCGCTTACCCATGATAAAAACCGGCCAAGGTGTTCCCTGTTGATTTCTACCGCGTCGAACAAAGAAGGTGCATGACTCACACTTGTAAGTTCCATCCAGGTAGTTTCATTAATCTTTATTTTCATTATTCCGTTAAGTTTAAATTATTATCCTGCTATCCCTTGCAAACGCGGAGGGTAAAATGTTACGATGGCAAACAAAAGTGCAAACAGAATGTATAAACCGGTAATGATCCACAGAAACAGATTGGTTCCGGGATTCACAGCCCACTTTAACAAGGCAAGGGCACCAGACATAAAGTGAACCAGGTTACCCAATGCTACCGGTTTACTATAGATTCCGCCAATCAACACAGCTTTCGCATTCCAGTTAAGAAATGCGAAGCCCAGGTACAATGCACCCATTAATTGAAAGATAATAATTATGTTACCGTGTAACCCAAACCAGGTAGCCATTTCAGCGGGTGCAAAAGTAGCAGACAATCCGAGGACACCGAGGAAGAAAGAACTGGCGGTCATTAAAAGTTTTGTATTCATACAATGAAATTATTTCATTAAGTGAGGATTTTCCCAGGAGAAATCCAGCCTGGTCATAAAATGCTGAATGCAGGTGTATACCCGTGCGCCTGTTCCAGGAGAGCCGGTTAATATCCAGGTAATTATCTGCTTTTTTGGCCACTACAATTATTTTTTCTTTCCTACAAAACGTATGACAGAACCTTTGCCGACATGGTATAAACCTTCGCTTAAAACAATTTCTTTTTCTTCTAAGATAATGGGTTTAAAATCGGCAAAATCTTCCTGAATTTCTTCGAGTGAAAACAAAGAAGGAAGATCTTTAGGGCCACCAACCTTTTCATTTTTCGAATTAAAATGTATATGATTTTTACTGAAGGCCTCGAAGATGACAATTCCTCCAGGCCGGACAAAAGTCTGCAGCTTTTTGTGATAATCAGATTTTATTTCGCCTGGGAAATGCGCATATATGAGCCCCATCGCATCGAACTGTGCAGGTAAAAAATGCACAGCATCAAGATCACCTGCCTGGTAACTGATTGAAACCTGGCTGGCTTCAGCAA
>JBKJUT010000051.1:0-6408 GCA_046590515.1 Ferruginibacter sp. | reverse complement strand
CGGCTTGTGCCCCATCCCGTGATGTTTGGTTTTGTAAACGGGTTGGCAATTATTATATTCATGTCACAGCTCAGCCAGTTTAAAGTTGATGATGGGGTTGGTGATAATAAATGGATGGAAGGCACTACTTTATATGTGATGATAGGCCTGGTGTTGCTCACTATGCTCATTATCTGGTTGCTTCCGAAGTTTACCAGAATTTTGCCCGCTTCACTTGCGGCTATCCTGGTGATCTCAGCATTGGTGATAGGTTTTAATATCGACACAAAAACTGTGGGCGACATTGCTTCTATTAAAGGAGGTTTCCCGGAATTTCATATACCTGCTGTAATGCTTAACCTCGCCACTCTCCAAATAATTTTTCCTTATGCGCTCGTGATGGCCGGTGTTGGCTTGATTGAGAGTTTACTCACCCTGAATCTTATTGATGAAATAACGGGAACCCGTGGTCGTGGAAATAAAGAAGCCCTGGCACAAGGAGCCGCCAATATTCTATCAGGGGTTTTTTCCGGTATGGGTGGTTGTGCTATGATAGGTCAGAGCCTCATTAATATTTCGGCCGGGGCGCGCGCCCGACTTTCGGGCATATTCGCATCGGTAATGTTGCTGGTCTTTATTATGTACGGCGCACCCTTAATTGAGCAGCTTCCAATTGCCGCTTTAACCGGGCTGATGATTATGGTTGCAATAGGCACATTTGAATGGGCCAGCATCAAGATGATCGGCAAGATGCCAAACCACGACATCCTGGTAGGGATTTTGGTAGCAGCCATCACTGTTTTTCTGCATAATCTTGCACTGGCAGTTTTGGTCGGGGTTATTATATCCGCCCTTGTCTTTGCCTGGGAGAGCGCCAAAAGAATCCGCGCCCGCAAAAGTATAGATGCTCAAGGTGCACGGCTTTATGAAATTTATGGTCCCCTTTTCTTCGGTTCAGTGGCAGCTTTTAATGAAAAGTTTGATGTTAGTAATGATCCCGGTGAAGTTATCATTGATTTTAAAGAAAGTAAAGTGGTTGATATGAGCGGGATTGAAGCGCTTAACAAATTAACGGAACGGTATAAGAAACTGGGTAAAATATTACATCTTAAACATCTGAGTCCGGATTGCCGTAAACTTTTGCAGGATGCAGATAAAGTGATCGAAGTAAATATCCTTGAAGATCCACATTACCATGTAATGGTAGATAAGTTTTAAGCCTGCACGAATTTGATACATGATCATTACATTTGACTATAGGTTAATCGTTTATAAACTATCTAAGTACTTATGAGCTGGATCTGGATTACTCTTATAATTTACCTGGTTATACTTATCCTGGTGTGCCTGCGTATAATCTTCGAAACCCATAGCAGTACCAAGACCCTGGCTTACCTGCTTTTCTGTTTGTTTATTCCATTAATCGGCATTCTCTTCTATCTAACCTTCGGCATCAATTACTGGCGTAAAAAAGTCTATTCAAAAAAATCTGACCAGAATGTACGGTTACTTAAACAGTTACAGGAGAAGGTGCCACAGTTCCTTTCATCTGTTGTTAAGCCGGAAGAATTTTCTGGCGCCCAGAATTCCGAGTTGGCCTCATTGGTTAAAAAAGATATTCAAAGCCCGCTGACACGTCATAACAGGGTGAAGTTGCTGATTAACGGGGAAGAAAAATTTCCTGAACTTTTTAAATGTATGGAAGAAGCAAAAAGTCATATTCATGTTGAGTATTATATTTTTGAACAGGATGAGATAGGAAAGGCATTTATTGAAATACTTATCAGGAAGGCACTTGAAGGCGTACAGGTAAGAATGATATATGATGATTTCGGCAGCCCGGCTATCAATAAAAAAACAGAAAAGCGGATGCGCGAGGCTGGTATAGAAGTGCATCCATATCACAAGGTTATTTTTTATCTGTTGGCCAACCGTATCAATTACCGTAACCACCGGAAAATTGTGATTATCGATGGAAAAACAGCCTTTACCGGTGGCATCAATGTGAGTGATAAATATATTAACTCGGGCGATAAAAAATTATATTGGCGCGACACTCACCTTCGGATAGATGGCCCGGGTGTATATTACCTGCAATATATCTTCCTGACTGATTGGAATTTCTGTACTTCCTGTGAACTTGAACCTGAAGACCTTCATTTTAGCCAGGAGTTGCAGCAAGAAGAAGATACTTTAGTCCAGTTTGTAAGCAGCGGCCCGGATTCCTCTCAACCTTCCGTTTTATTTTCCATCCTGCAGGCGATCTACCTGGCTGAAAAAGAGATATTAATAACAACTCCATATTTTATCCCGGGAGATAACATTATAGATGCATTACGCATAGCTGCTTCCAGCGGGCTTTCTGTTAAACTTCTCGTACCAGGCAAATGTGATTCCCGAATCGTGAATGCGGCTTCCAAGGCCAATTATAACAGCCTTTTAAAGGCCGGTGTAGAAATATACCTGTATAAGAAAGGCTTTGTGCATGCTAAATCGATGGTCACTGATTCAAAGTTAAGTATGGTGGGTACAGCCAATATGGATTTCCGCAGTTTCGAACTTAATTTCGAAGTGAATGCCATTGTCTATGATGAGGAGTTTGCCAGAAATTTACGCAAAGTATTTTTTGATGACCTGGCAAATGCAGAAAAAATTGATCCGGATAAATGGTATGTCCGCCGTATAACCACCCGCTTATTTGAGCGGATGGCCCGGCTGCTGTCTCCCACGCTTTAATAAATAAGTATTATCACCTTTTACCCTTTCCCAGAAAAGCAGGGTAGATCTCATATCCCATTTTGCAAACCGGCCACGTTGCACAACCATTTTATTATCAATTGCCGGCGCCAGGTAATAATAGAAAACCAGTTTTTCAGTAGGATATTCCCATCCCAGTATCTGGCCAAAACGAAGGTCATTAATGGTTAAGGTATCGTTGTTTTTTTCTAAAGTAAAATAACCTTGTGAAAACTGAATAAGTCTCCTGGCTTCAGCAGGGTCTGGTGCCAGTGCGAGTAATTCTTTATGTTGAGGCAGGTAACGTAAAGGAATAGTGGGAGAGTTATCAAACATTGAACGGTAACCAATAAAGAAGCCGGAGTCGGTTTGTGCTGTTACAAACCACAACCAGCTTTGTAATGGAGCAGGTGTGGTAAAATATCTTTTATATTGAATGTGTTGCTTTGCCAGCAGTTCTTTAACCTCCTTATTGATAATGGCTTTATTAATCACACAATAACCCAGGTAAGCCAGGCTGACACTTAAACCTATCGTCCACCAGAACTTTCTTTTTTTTGAAAAAGGCCTTAGGATAAGCAGAGCTATAAAAGCAATGAAGGGTATAATAGAGAAAAACGGATCTGCCACATAAATAACATTAAAGGTTACCCGGTAATTTGTAAATGGCTCAAACCAGCCCACACCATAATTATTAAAGGCATCCAGGAAGATGTGCATAAGGATTACAGAGCCAAAAAACCAAGCCCAACGTCTGAACGATATATTATGAGGCCGGTGCCATTTTTCTGCCAGGTAAGCCATCACAAAAGTAGCCAGCAGGCAAAACAGGATGGAATGTGTAATACCGCGATGGGTCAATAAATTCTGGGAAGTATTCTGCCAAAATGCAGCTACAAAATCTATATCCGGAATGCTTTGGGCCAGTGCACCCCATATCATTGCTTTCTTCCCTACTTTACGCCCGGCAAAAGCATCTCCCATGCAGGCACCCAATGCGATGTGTGTTAACGAATCCAATTTTTTTAATTAATAAAATTTAAAGTTGAAATTATTAATGCGGTCCGATGGAAGGTTAATGCTGAATGCAGGCGGAAATCAATCATATTCAAAGTGCCTCCGCCTGACATTACTAACGGGGGGCCCCTGACCTGCCACAAGTATTTTTCCTATTTGAAAATGGTTAAAAACCAAATGGTAAAAATGAGTAAAGAGGCGATGTAACCATTTCATCTCATAAAATTTATATGAATAACCTGTAGTTTGCAGACCGGGGACTAATATACTGCCCGTGTAATTTATAATTTAAAGCGGTAGGAGAAACCTAATGACAAATAATTTTTTAATTGAGAATTGCCCAATCCCAGTCCGGCGGAAACATCAGCCATAAAATTCTGGTTGATTAGATAGGTGAGACCGGCATCTGCACGATGATCAGGGGGCGAATCTGTTGATGCAAAGCCATACAGTTCTGCGTATAGTCCCAATTTTTCTCCGGCCGCCAGACCTGCAGTAAACGTATAAATATATAAAGGAGATGGGGTCTCCCCATCCCATTCAGCACCCAGGTTATAACCAACAGACAATTTTTCAGATAAAGTATGTTGCAATGTAAACCTGAAGGCAGGAGCCAGGTAACTGGTCTTATAATTTTTAGATGCCATTGCCCCCGGGCTTATGTGCCCTATTATAGAGATAGCAGGTAAGCATCCATTTTCATCTACGAGCCTCGTTTTTAAGCCAAAGGTTAGAGGAGGAATTCCTGACTGCTTTATTAACGTATTTCTGAAACTGGAATATTCAGTGATTAACCTCAATTCAGATCGGGGCGAAAAGCCGTACTTCCATAAAATGGAGGGGTACGTGCAGGATTGATCTCCATTCTTGTTTTTTTCCAAAAGGAAACCGGTTTCTAACTGTATAAATTTTTGCGGAACTGTAAATGGAGTTTCCGTTTGATCCGGGCGGTCAGCTTGAATAGGGCCTTCCTGAGCATGGAGCCGGGTTTCCGCCATTACTAATATTAATGCACTCCATAAACATTTCGACATGCTTATTTATTTTTTAGTAAGTTTTCGATTCCTTTTTCTCCAAAATCAAGGGTGCGGATTGGGAAAGGTATATTAATTTGATTAAGGTCGTAGGCTTTTTTAATGCTGATGATAGCTTCGCTGCACCCTCTGAGATAATCTATCTGTTCAGGAGATTTGATCCACATCCTTATCAGGAAATTAATAGAACTATCGCCGAATTCGCGGTAAAACAAGGTGATCTCGTCTTCATCAGAAAGATGTTCTACACTTTGTACTGCTTTCAAAGTTATTTCCCGGACCCGCTCCAGGTCTTCTGAGTATGAAATGCCAACGGAAAGGTCTACACGTCTTTTTCCGAGCATCGAATAATTTTCTATGGGGTTTTGAAACACATCTTTATTTGGAATAATTACCATCTCTCCCTGGAATGAACGGAGTACAGTATCCCGCAGGTTAATGTCTTCCACTTTTCCCATGTATGTTTTAATCTTTACTATATCACCTACGTGGAGAGGCTTCCTGAAACTTATAAATACTCCTGAAATGAAATTTGCAGCTATATCCTGGAAGGCAAAAGCCAGGGCAAGGCCAATTATTCCGGCGCCCGCTAAAATTGAAGTAACTGCTTTGTCCAGATTAAGGATACTTAATACAGTAAACAGTACAATACTGATCAAAAACATATAAATAACAGAGCCAAATAGATTGTTCAGAGTACGATTTTCCGACATTCTTCTAAAAAGCCGTTTCGCCAGGTTAGTTATTTTCTTTGAAATATAAATCCCGATAACTAGTACGATGATGGCAAATAATATATTGGGCAATAACCTGATAAGATTATGCATCCAGTTGGTCAATTTAGTACTGATAATGTGGTACGCTTCGCTGGTATCCATACTTCTTAAATATTAATTAAAATGTTATTTGGTGATTGTGTCTAAGGTAAGGAAAAGGAAATGAAGTAAGCAGTTGCATTAAATTAATGAGAATGGTAGAGAATATTAAGCTATGCCATGGATATTGGTGGGTAATAAATATGTTTTACAAACATGGGTACACTTATACCTGGTAGGTGCATTTATTAAAGTGGTATTTTTCCTGCATGCAATGGCAGGCAACTTATTTATCAGCTAACCTAAGTAAAGCCAGGTGCCGGAAGGTTAACCCTGTCGGGGTTTAAACCCCGACAGGGTTAAAATAAAACTAATGTAACCTTTGACTGCAAAATGGAGAAACAAATTACCGGTCACTTTACCTGGAAATACGGAAAGCCTTATTTATCCTTGTTATAATGCAATGCGACTATCACCAGGAAACCAATACCGGTTAATACTGGGGGTATTACATGGGCCCTGGCGCCTAATACGATCATGGCAATGGCAATGAGCGCAAGTATAAGTAATAGAAAATGTCGCATTTAAAATAAGTTTTAGAAAACTAATATAATTCTTCTTAGTGTAAATAACCTTGGTAGCACAATTATAAATCTTAAAAGGAAGGTAATTCAATAAAATGCCAGCAGACTCCGGCCATGTCAACCAGGTTTACTTCTTTTCCATATGCTTGATCAACGGGCTGGCTAATACGGACTCCATACCTGGTGACTAATTCTTTTTGGATAACCATTTCCCGGAACGCAGTCACATTACCAACCTGTACG
>JBKJUT010000111.1:0-6704 GCA_046590515.1 Ferruginibacter sp. | reverse complement strand
GTGGAAAAGCCCGCGAATGTGTTTGTACTGAGTATTCCTGATTGGGGGGTAACTCCTTTTGCAGCCGGAAAAGAACTGGATAAAATTTCTGATGCTATTAACAGTTTTAATCAAATTTGTAAACAAAAGGTGGCTGAAAAGGGAACTCAATTTATTGATATTACTACATCACAACGTGCAGATGGGCAGGCAGAGGGTTTTTTGGCGCCGGATGGGTTGCATCCTTCCGGTAAGGAATATGCGAAATGGGCAACAAAAGTGAAAGAGTTAGCCTGCCTCATACTGGTTTAATAACAGCCTCATTTCTTCCTGGTACTGGCCTGCAATCAATCTGGCTTCCTGTTGAAAATTTTCTTTGTCACTTGCATAAAGAATGGCTCTTGATACATTTACAAGCAGGCCAATATCCTCATTCATGCCATTAGTGGCCACATCAGAAAGGCTGCCACCCTGGAACCCTACACCCGGTACTAGTAAAAAATGATCCGGCGCCTGTTTGCGAACCTGTTTCAGATAACCGGCCTGGGTAGCTCCTGTAACAAACATCAGGTTTTCAGGATTTCCCCACCTACTTACTTTTGAAATAACCTTTTCATATAAAAAATTATCACCTGTTGACAACATTTCAAAATCGGCGGCTCCTTTATTGCTGGTAAGTGCCAGAACTATTGTCCATTTGCCGGGGTATTCCAGGAAGGGCCTGATGCTGTCTTCGCCCATATATGGAGCTACCGTTACTGCATCAAAAGCCATTGTTTCAAAGAAAGCACGGGCGTATTGGTGTGAGGTATTTCCAATATCGCCACGCTTGGCATCGGCTATTTTAAAGTGGGTGGAAGGTATATAATCTACAGTACGCTCCATGGTTTCCCAACCCTTTGCACCCAGGGCCTCATAAAAGGCAGTATTGATTTTATAACTGACGCAAAGGTCACTGGTAGCATCAATAACCTGTTTGTTGAATTCAAAAACAGGATCCTTGAGCGCGCGCAGGTGCGCAGGTATTTTGGTAATATCCGTATCAAGGCCGATACAGAGAAAAGATTTTTTTTGCTTTACCTGGGCAATAATTTCTTTACGGTTCATACATTGTATACTGCTGTACCTGCAGCAGGTAAAGGTTAAGTATGCGGAATGGAAGCCAGTTCCGACAGCATTAATTGTTCCACTTCCTGTGAATGCCAACTCTCATTTATACCCGGCAGCTTCATTACTTTATCCATAATTCTTTGCTGGTCCCTTCCGCGTTTTAACGCCTCACTGTAACGCATATCCGGTGAAAAAGTGACCATCGCATAAGCGGGGATCCATTTGTCGGGGTATTTTTTACTGAAAGCATTTTCTATTTTCTTCTGCAAAAGAAAGGCAGGATCACCCACCTTATCCCGCATTTCTATAAAATTTTCCAAAGCCAGGTCTGCAATGGCATCTGCATCAGGCTTGCGCAGGGATTGAAATTCGACAAGTACCTCTGCCCAGTTATTGCCGTGTTTCACCAGCAGGTGATCAAGCACGGAACAATCTTCAAAACCACAATTCATTCCCTGGCCAAAAAACGGCACAAGGGCATGCGCAGCGTCGCCGATCAGGGCAAACTGTTCTCCACGAATCCAGGGATAACACTTTACTGTTACAAGAGAAGCTGTAGGGTTATCAAAAAATTCCGTCTCCAGCCTGGGCATAAGCTTAGAAGCATCAGTAAATGTCTCATCAAAAAATTCTCTCACTTTTGCCGGTGAATCCAGGCTTTCAAAAGAAGGGTTGCCTTCAAAAGGGAAAAACAAAGTGCAGGTAAAACTGCCATCCATATTTGGTAAGGCAATCAGCATATAATTGCCACGCGGCCAGATATGCAGCGCATTCTTTTCTACCAGGAACTCTCCATTGCTCCCGGCAGGTATAGTCAATTCTTTGTAACCAAAATCGATATAAAACTGTTCATATTGAAACCGTTCGTGTTGTAACTGGTGTGTAAGCCGGGCGGCCGAATAAGCTCCATCACTTCCAAAAATAAGGTCTGATTTACAAGCACTGGCTCCTTCAAAATATAACTCATTTTCTTTCCAGTTTATATGAGACAGCTTTTTCTCAAATATAATTTCCACTCCTTCTTTTTCGGCCAGGTCCATTAGTTTCATATTGAGAGTGGCGCGGGAAACTGAATTGATAAACTGACCTTCCTGTCCATACGGCTGGTAAGCAGTTGTGCCGTCAAGGTTATGAATGCGCCGGCCATGCATAGGTATTGCAATACTGCGTATTTCATCCATAATACCCACTTCTTCCAGCGCTTTAATTCCCCGGTCACTTAGTGCAAGATTTATGGAACGTCCGGCAACGGCATCCGCTGCACGCATGTCGGGCCTGCGCTCATAAATAGTAACCGGATGTCCTCTTTTTCTTAAATAAATACCTAATAAAGATCCTACGAGTCCGGCACCTATGATGCTTATGTTCTTGTTCATAAATATTATTTGTGCGGTACTGGTCGTGAAACAATCCTGGCCAGCATCTCTGCAAACCTGAATATGTCTTCAAATGTATTGTATAATGGAACAGGTGCAATTCTTATTACATTAGGTTCACGCCAATCTGCTATTACTCCATGTTTTTTCAATGCTTCAAACACGCTTTTGCCGTTTTGCAGCATAAGCAGTGAAAATTGACAACCCCTTTCTTCATCCGCGATAGGAGTGATGATTTCCATCACCGGAACTTCAGAATAGGAGTTAATCTCCTGCAGCAAATGCAGCATGTAATTACTTAAAAGCCTGCTTTTCGTAACCAGGTTTTCCATACCGGCCTCAGCAAAAATATCAAGCGATGCTTTATGGGCAGCCATGCTGAGAACAGGCGCATTACTTAGTTGCCAACCTTCGGCAGTAGGAATAGGCACAAAGGTGTCGTCCATTTTAAAGCGGGAATTTTTATCATGCCCCCACCACCCGGCTAACCGGGGTAATGAAATATTGGTGGCATGTTTTTCATGGATAAATATACCGGCCACACCACCCGGGCCGCTATTAAGATATTTATAACTGCACCAGCAGGCAAAGTCTGCTTCCCAATCATGCATTTTTAAAGGAACGTTTCCGGCAGCATGCGCCAGGTCGAAACCACAATAAGCACCAACCTGGTGGGCCGCCGCGGTTATATCCTGCATATTAAAAACCTGTCCGTTGTAATAATTAACACCACTGAAAAGCACCAGGGCCACACTTGTACCATGTTCATGTATAGCCGACAATATATCCGCGTGTGATATAATCTGAGTGCCCATGGCAGGTGCCACTTCTATAATGGCTGAAGCAGGATCAAAACCATGCATTGCTACCTGGGCATCCATTGCATATTGATCTGAAGGAAAGGCCTTTGCTTCACAAATGATTTTGAAACGCGTAGCAGTGGGCCGGTAAAAAGTTGCCATTAATAAATGCAGGTTCACGGTAAGCTGGTTCATGACCACGATTTCTTTTTCATTGGCACCAATAACAGGCGCTAATAATTTCGGGAACATTTCGTGGTATGATAGCCAGGGATTACGCGCATGAAAGTGTCCTTCTACCCCGTAGTTGGCCCAGTCTTCCAGTTCGTTCAACACGTATTCCTGTGTAGTACGTGGTTGCAGGCCCAACGAATTGCCTGTAAAATAGATACACTCCTTACCATTCACCTGAGGTATATAAAATTTTTCACGAAAGCCGGCCAGGAAATCTTTTGTATCCAGGTGCCTAGCGAAGTCTAGGTTATTTTCAAATTTCATCTTAATCTTTTAGTCAGATTTTATTTCACTGTAGCTATTACCTTTAATTCAATTGCGATGGGAGTGGGCAGGCTGGAGACCTCCACTGTAGTCCGGCAGGCCTGCACTGATTTAAAATATTCGCCGTATACCCGGTTATAAATAGGGAAATCCTTTTTCATATTGGTAAGGAAAACAGTTACATCTATTATATTTTCCCAGTTGCTGCCGCTGGCTTCAAGTACAGCTTTCACATTGGCAAAACAGGAATGTACTTCAGCTTCTATATCATAAGAAATAATGTTTCCTTTGTCGTCCTGCCTTAAACCGGGGATGGAATTATCTTTTGCATTACGGGAACCAATACCTGATAAAAACAAAAGCCCTCCTGCTTTCCTGGCATGCGGGTAAGCACCAAGTGGAAGTGCGGCAGTATTTGTATTGATGATATCACTCATGCTGATTTTTTTTAAGGCTTATGTCTACAGTTCAATGCATATATTTTTTGCTTCAGTAAAAAAGCGAAGCGCTTCCCAACCTCCTTCCCGGCCAACCCCGCTGTTCTTTACACCACCAAATGAGGTGCGTAGGTCTCTCCTTAACCAGCAATTGATCCAGATGATACCTGCTTCTGTTTTTGAAGCTAGCTGGTGTGCACGGGTTATATCCTGGGTCCAGATGGTGGCAGAAAGCCCGTATTGAGTAGCGTTGGCGAGGGACAAAGCTTCTTCATCAGTAGTAAAAGGCTGGAGTGTGACCACCGGTCCAAAAATCTCTTCAGTATTGGTTACACAACCTGGCCCTAACCCTTCAATTATTGTAGGTGCAATGAAGAATCCGTTTGCACATCTTCCATGCGGTTTAACGGGGTGTCCACCCAATAAAATTTTACCGCCTTCCTTTTTTGCTGTTTCCAGGCACCCGATAATTTTATCATAATGTACCTGGCTTACGATTGCCCCCTGGCGTGAGCCAGGGTCTAACGGGTCACCTACGGTAAGTGTACGGCTCTTCTCAATAAACTCAGTTTTAAATTTTTCGTAGATGCTGACTTCTACCAGTATCCTGCTGCCGCATAAACAGATCTGACCCTGGTTACTGAAAGATGACAGCAGGGTAGTCTGCATCATCTTTTCCCAGTTACAATCGGCAAAGATGATATTGGGATTTTTGCCACCCAGTTCGAGAGATAACTTTTTAAATTTTGGCGCAGCTAATGAAGCAATTCTTTCTCCTGCCTTGGTGCTGCCGGTAAAGGAAATTGCTTTTACCGATGGATGAGTCACTATCGCTTCCCCGCAATCCGGGCCGTTACCATGAACAATATTTAAAACTCCTGCTGGCAACCCCGCTTCTATACAGATACGTGAGAGCATGTAGGCTGATAAAGGTGTTATCTCAGAAGGTTTGGCCACTACGCAGTTTCCGGCTGCCAGTGCAGGTGCTATCTTCCAGGTAAAAAGGTACAAAGGAAGGTTCCAGGGAGAGATGCACCCTACTACACCTAATGGTTGACGTAAGGTATAATTAATAGCCGCATCTTCCATCGCGTGGCTTTCGCTCGCAAAATGCATGATACCTGTAGCGAAGAACCTGAAATTGGCTGAAGCACGGGGGATATCCACTTTCTTACAAAGCCATAGAGGCTTGCCATTGTCATTACTTTCGGCCAGGGCCAGTTCTTCCGCGAACCTGTCTACCAAGCCGGCAATCCGGTTAAGAACCGCAAATCTTTCTTCTGGAGAAGTGTGCTTCCAGGTGTGGAACGCAGCCTGGGCTGCCTGTACGGCGAGGTTCACATCTTCTGCATCACTGGCAGGAATCTGTCCACTGGCCTCACCTGTGGCGGGATTCGTATTTTCAAGGTACCTGCCATGGAGGGGTGGCACCAACTTTCCATCAATATAATTCTCCAGTTGCCAGGGAATATCAAGTTGCATCGGTTAAAGGTAATTATTATCAAAAAAATTGCTGTAATTTTCTGACCTAAATCAATGTTATGGCTATTGCAAACCCATTCAATTTAAAAAAGTGGATTGCTGAACACCGCGATCTTTTAAAACCACCGGTGGGTAACCAGTGCATTTATAAGGATGCAGAAAATTTTATCGTTATGGTAGTAGGCGGCCCCAACTCCCGTAAAGATTATCATTTCAATGAAAGTGAAGAATTATATTACCAGGTAGAAGGTGATATTGTTTTAAAAATTATTGACAATGGCCAGGCCCGCGACATTGCCATAAATGAAGGTGATATGTTTTTATTGCCACCAAAAACACCGCATTCGCCCCAGCGTGGACCTAACACGGTTGGCCTGGTGATAGAAAAAGTGAGGGAAGAAGAAGAAGATGGATTTTTATGGTTTTGCGAAAACTGTGGTAATAAAATTTATGAAGAACACCTGCATGTATCAGATATTGTTACTCAATTGCCTCCGGTGATGGAAGGTTTTTACTCGGATGAGCATAAACGTACCTGTAACAAATGTGGCGCAGTAATGGCGCCCCCGGTTAAAAAAGGATAATTGCGGATGTACTTAATTGCTGGCGCAGAGTTTAACGGCTCTGCGCCTTTATATTTGCGATATGAAAATAGATATTCACACCCATATCATGCCTGCTACCATGCCTAACTGGGTAAGTAAGTTTGGTTATGGGGAGTTCATACACCTGGAGCATCGCAACTGCAAAGCCTGCATGATGAAAGGTGACCGGTTATTCAGGGAAGTGGGTGAAAATACATTTGATCAAAAAGTGCGCCTGCAGGAAATGGATGAAACCGGGGTGACCATCCAGGTGCTATCCACAATACCCGTATTATTTAATTACTGGGCAAAACCGGCAGACGGGTTGGAAACCTCCCGTTTTTTCAATGACCATATTGCCGATACTGTTTCGCGGGATCCTCAAAGATTTATTGGCCTGGGAACCGTACCGCTGCAGGATGTAGACCTGGCTATTGC
>JBKJUT010000278.1:0-2797 GCA_046590515.1 Ferruginibacter sp. | reverse complement strand
CCTTCAAATGCAATTTCAAAAACAAGTTCAGGCTTAACAGT
This sequence comes from Ferruginibacter sp., assembly GCA_046590515.1. GTDB lineage: Bacteria > Bacteroidota > Bacteroidia > Chitinophagales > Chitinophagaceae > Ferruginibacter. Next base: position 2,756 of record JBKJUT010000278.1, on the reverse strand, counting down.
TCTTACCGGCCCGAATTTCTCGATAGAGTTCCTTTTTACGAAGGCATCAACCTGGGCAAATTCCTTATCAGTGAGCCCGCTGTAGGCTTTGGCAAAACTTACCAGTTTATCCCCGTCTTTTACTGCAAATGTATAATCTGTATAAAGGTTACTGCGCCGTCCTGACCCTTTTTGCGCATAGATCATGACGGCATCAATGGTAAGGGGGTCTATCTTCCACTTCCACCAGTCACCCCGTTTGCGTCCCACCTGGTATACTGAATCTTTTCTTTTTAACATGATTCCTTCACTGCCTTTGTCGCGCGAAAGGGTTCTGGCTGCGGCCAGTTCCTCCCAGTTTTCAAAATCTATCATAGGCGAAAGGAAGAACCCAGGCTGGTTAATAGAGCCGATTACTTCCGACAGTATTTCACGCCTTTCCCTTAACGGTTTTTCCCGCCAGTCATTCCCTTCATATTCAAGCAGGTCATATGCAATAAAGCCCACAGGCGCTTCCGTTAGCTGTTTTTTGGTAATGTTTTTCCGCCCTATCCGGGTTTGAAGTACAGAGAAAGGATGGGGAATAAATCCCTGGTCATTGCTGCCCGGGGCCAGGCTTATAATTTCCCCGTCAATAGCGATCCCATCGGGCAGGCAGGCTGTCAATACCTGGTACTCCGGGAATTTTTCAGTCATCAATTCTTCACCCCGGCTCCAGACAAATAATTCACCGTTTCTCCTGATGATCTGTCCTCTTATACCGTCCCACTTCCATTCAGCCTGCCACATTTCCGGGCTGCCCAGGCCTGCGACATCTTCTACCGGGTAAGCCAGGTAAAATGGATAGGGTTTTGAATCATCTGCAGCACTATGTTCTGTACTCAGTAACTCATCATAGGTGATTGCCATGGGATCCCACTTTCCGCTGATACGGTGAGCAATTATGGAAGGAGAAACCTGGGTAGACCCGGCGATCGCATTCACTATCATTTTCTGGCTAACCCCGATACGGAAGCTGCCGGTTATTAATTTATTAAATACGAATTTTTCCATCCTGTCCAGTTCTGACCAGCTCTCCATGATAAATGCTTTTTTAACCGCTTCTTCACCTGTGGCCAACCGGAGTAAGGCCTCAGAATAATATGATAAACTTCTTTCTTCCTGCTCAATTTTTTTTTCGTTTACCGGTAACAGTAAGGCAATTGTTTCAGCCAGGTCGCCTACGGTATGATAACATTCTTCAAATAACCAGGCGGGTAATCCGGTTATTTCCATGCACCATTGGCTCAGCATGGCACCAGTTACCGAACGCCGGGGCCGACGCCCGGTAAACAGGGCAATAACCCACATCTTATCCCGGGAATCTGCGTGGCTGACATATTCCTGGATGGCCGTAATCCTTGCATTGGTTTTTGTGCTGGTAGCCAGTACCTGGACCAGGGCGGCGAATTTCTTCATATCGCCGTGGGGTTTAAAATATCTGCCGTTTGTTCCTCTTCTTCCACACCATAGGCAGTTTTTACTTCTGCAGCTTCAATACCATGCTCGTTCAGGTACCTGCTGAAAGTAGCCTGGAAGCCATGGGTGGCATAAACCCTGGAAGCACCTGTAGCTTTCACTGCCGATAATAATCCATCCCAGTCGGCATGATCGCTGAGCACGAAACCTGCGTCTGCATTTTTTCTTCTTACGTTACCGCGTACCTGCATCCAGCCGCTGCAGATTCCGGTGGCATAGGGTGAGAATCTTTTCATCCAGGGTGATCCTTCTGCGCTGGAGGGAGCTATTACTATCACATTTTTTAATTCTTCCCGGCTGGTTTCTGGTGTAATACGTAACACTGGCGGCAAAGCCCAGCCGCTGTCAACAAGTGCCTGGTGTACATTATATACAGCACCATGGGCATATATCGGAATGCCGGTAGAGGCAAGGGGTGCCAGGATTCTTTGCGCTTTTCCCAGGCTATAGGCAATAAACACACTGGTTTTTTCCTCTGCCTGGTTCGCCATGATCCAGTCTGTCATTTGGTTAAAAATTACAGGTTGAGGTTTCCATTTATATACAGGAAGGCCAAACGTGGATTCGGTAATAAACACGTGGCAGTGTACAGGCTCAAAGGGTGTGCTTATGCCATCGTCTTCCGTTTTGTAATCCCCGCTAACTACCCAAATTTCTCCCTGGTATTCCACCCTTACCTGGGCGGAACCAATTATATGGCCCGCGGGGTGAAAGGAAACCCGGACACCATTAAGAGTAACGGTTTCATTCCAATCCAGGCTTTCATACAGATTTTCCCCCAGTCTTAGTTTTAAAATAGGTAGTGTAAAATGCTGGCAGAGGTATTTTTTACTTCCCCAACGTGCATGGTCGCTATGGCCATGGGATATAATTGCCTGGTCAACCGGTTTCCAGGGGTCTATATAAAAGTTACCCTGCTGACAATAAAGCCCTTTGTCTGTAAATTCAATCAGGTTCATTCAGGAATGTATTAAAGTGCACTGCTTCGATACACAGTACCCTACATTTATTGCTCCAATGTGACATATTTTTTCACATTTTGCAATAATTTGTTGGCACAAGTAAAAAAAAATAAAATTTATGTGTAATTTGGGCGTCAATCGTCCCCACTTAAACAAGTTGCAGCCACAGGCTATGCATCTGGCTTGATATATTTCAAAACTATAATTTATTATGAGAAAAATTTACTCGTATTTGTTGGCGTTAGCCACGTTTTTAATCTCTACCTCCTCCATCCAGGCGCAGAAGAATTTCTTTTC
>JBKJUT010000288.1:0-7020 GCA_046590515.1 Ferruginibacter sp. | reverse complement strand
TATCATCGTATCATTAAAGATTTATATCATCGTATCCTATATGCCATTCCTGATCCTTTTTATGGTATTGAAAAATGTGGGACTTATAAAGAGCCAGTTTTTGCGGTTTATGTTGATAGCGACCTTTATGGCCGGTAGTTTTGTAGGTTTCCTGCAATTATCAGACAATGCGGATGTAGCCCTGGGTGGTTTTGCTTCCAAAGGATTAACCACGACCATCTCAAAATACCAGACAAGTTTCGAGAAACAACAGACCGAGGAAACTTCCGGTTTTTCATTGGGTGTGGAGTATGATGGCAGCCCTTCGAGTTTGTTGAAGATTGCCCCTGCTGCCATTATTGCTACACTTTACAGACCTTTCCTCTGGGAATCCAAAAAAATATCCACCTTATTCACTTCTTTAGAGAGTCTTATCCTGATGATCTTTACGTTGTATGTATTATTTAAAGTTGGTATCCGGAAAACTATAGCCACTATTTTTAAAAACCCGATTTTGATCTATTGCTTTTTCTTTTCCCTGTTATTTGCCCTGTTCGTGGGCGCCACCACTTTAAATTTTGGTTCTTTGGTACGGTACAAAATTCCTGGCACTCCTTTTTACGTAATCTCCCTTTTTATTATTCTTTACCTGAACCCCAAGACAAAAAAAAGCCCGGCAAAGTTGCCCGGGCTGCTGGTTTCAGAGTAAGAGGTAATTTATGCTGCGTTTGAGTTTTGTGCTCTTTTTGGTGCAGACGAGAATATATTCCATAAGTAACGTACAGGGGTAAGAGTAATAATTTCCTGTGTAGTTTCTGTATTATTTAAATGGGCAAGAATGGTAGTAGGTGTGGCTGAAAAATTATTTTTGAAAGCATCAGCCGCCGGCGCTACAATGGCGTTCAGTTTACGCAGCTTATCCGTCTTCTGGAATACCAGGATAATGCCTGCAAAAGCTGCAATAAAAAACAGGTAGTTTACCAGGGCCAGGGCCTTATTATTGAACTTAGCCTGGTGAATATGAAAGCGGTTACGTACATAGTAATACATCTTCCATGAGGTTGCATAGTCCCAGTCTTTTTTGTAACTGAAAGCAGCAGGTGGATGGTAATGAATGCTGGAGGTAACTGTATAAACCGGAATATTGTGCTTCTTTGTAATACGGTAATAATATTCCGTTTCGTCTCCCCACAGGAAAAATGAAGCCTGTGGCACACCTACCTTTTCAATAATTGAACGGTGAATCAGAGTGCCGTTAAAGGGATGACCAATATTTTTTATGATAGGTTCGGTAACGTCATTAATATCAGAGTAGTTGCCGGTTTTCCACACGAATGATTTTTTATCTTCCTTGTTGATCACGGCACAGTTCATCAGGCTGCGTTCAGAAGTTTCGTGGGCCAGCAGATTTTGCAGAGCATCTTCCTTCGGGTATCCATCATCATCCATGCACCAGATATAAGAGTATCCTTCACGATAAGACCATTTAATACCGGTATTGAAACCTCCACCGGAACCTGAATTACTTTGAGTAATATATTTAAGGTCTTCCTGTTCACTCAACCATTGCTCTGTATTATCAGTACTGCCATTATTCACTACGAGAATTGCGTCTGGGCGACGGGTTTGTTCTGTTAAGGCTTTGATACACTCTTTTAAAAGTGCCAGGCGGTTATAGGATACCACCACAGCTATTACTTTTTCCATAAACTGGAAGTTTGGTTTTTCAAAAATAGTTGGACCCTCTAATAACGGGTTGGAAGGAGGATTATTGTATTAATGAGGTAGCAGAATGCAGAAATATTAGAAGAATATTTACAAAATCAGGCAGATAGCAGGTTCTGGCCCTGATGATTTCTGTTCAGGCTGTGAAAATTAGCGGCTGTATCTGCTTTGAATACTATAAATGTGTTTCCACATTGGAGAAAACCGGCGGCTTATCCTGGGTTTGGATTGCCTTTACAAACAGGTCCGCGAAATCCAGCGCTTCTCCTATCACGTGATGCATATCCATATACCTGTAAGTAGCCAACCTGCCTACGAAAGAAACGCCGGATTGCTCTTCCGCCAATTGGCGGTATTTTAATAAAAGCGATTTATCCGCTTCCAGGCGTTTTGGGTAATAAGGCTCGTCTTCCTCCCCGGTTTCTTTACTGAATTCTTTAAAATAAACAGTTTTTTCATGCTGTTCCCAGGGAGTAAAGTGTTTGTGTTCGGTTACCCGGGTATACGGCACTTCTTCATCACAATAATTCATTTGCGACAAGCCCTGGTGATCCCCGGTTCCTGTAAATTTTTCAAATGTTACAGTGCGATACCCTAACCTGCCGTAGCAGTGTTTAAAATAAGCATCTAACGGCCCGGTATAAAAGACATGATCATATCCTGTAATTTCTTCGCCCGGCACAAATGATTTGCCCAGGTGTAAACTGATCCGGGGATGGGCAATCATTTTCTGCATGATGGCAGTATATCCATCAACCGGTATACCAGTATAGGTATTGTTATGGTAGTTATCGTCATAATTGAATCTAACCGGAATTCTTTTAATGATGGAAGCCGGCAACTCCGTAGGTTCACAGCCCCATTGTTTCTTGGTATAACCATAAAAAAAGGCTTTGTAAAGATCTTTCCCGATAAACCGCAGCGCCTGCTCTTCGAAGTTCTGAGGATCGGTAATGCTTTTATCTGCCAGGCTATCTACAAATTCACGCGCTTCTGCGGGCGTAAATGACCGGTTAAATAAATGATTGATTGTGGAAAGATTTACTGGCAGCGAGTAAGCTGTGCCGTTGTGCATTCCCTTTACCCGGTGTACATAAGGGCGGAATTCACCAAAACTGTTTACGAACTCCCAAATCACTTTTTTATCTGTATTAAATATATGCGGCCCGTACTGGTGCACCATGATCCCGGTATCTGCATCTCTTTCTGTATGACAGTTTCCACCCGGATGGCTTCTTTCATCCCAGATATCTACACTACATTCCAGACCATTCACAAGCTTATGAGCCAACGTACAACCAGAAAAACCAGAACCGACAATAAGAAACCGCATGGATAAATTTTTATTACTGTGACCGAATCAAGCCCCGAGCACCTGCCTGTACACCGAAGTATAAGACAGAAGTGCATCTTCCAAGGCATAAAAATCAAACGCTCCTTGCCTGATAGCGTTTTTATCAAAGGTGTTACCCGTTTTTATTTTTTCAATGACTTCATTATAGGAGGCATGGGTAAAATCTTTAACCACATAACCTGCCTGGTATCTGGTGACAATATCTTCTACGTCTCCCACACCGCCATTGGTAATAACAGGGATGCCCATGGCCATAATTTCACCGTGTTTTGTGGGAGAGGAAGACATTTTTGAATAACATGGTTTAATAAAAAATATAGAGTAATCACTGAAAGAGAGCAGCACGGGCACCTCGTGCCGGCTGGCATTCCGGGTTATGATCTTTTCTTCACTCATTCCGTACTTACCCGCGGCCTGTATTATATCTTCATGACGATGGGGAGAAATGAACAGGAACCGTGCATGTGGAATTTTATCAGATAACAGTTTACAAAACTGCATCATTTCATCAGTAAGATACCAGCCGCCGATGGATCCAAGGTAGCTGATGATCATCTCTCCATCTTTGAAGCCCAATTCATTTTTAATTTTTTCTCTCTCAGCCAGGTCAATATTTATTGGATTGAAAAGTTCCAGGTCGGCGCTGCATGGCACCACCTGTATTTTTAAAGGTTGGGCCTTTATATTGTCCCATGTCAGCATTTCTTTCTTAGCTACATGAGTAAGGCAGACATTATGATCTGCCAGTTCCAGGCATTCATATTCATGAGCTTTAAAAAATTTGTACACCCTCCTGAACAAAGGGTTCTTCAGGTTCCACATACCACCATCTACTCTTTCATCAGCCCAAAAACCTCTAACATCATTAAGGAATCTGATCCCGAATTTTTTCTTTAACCACAATCCTACCAGTGTTGGAACCCCCGGCCGGGTATGTACCATGTCAACCGGCTTTCTTTTGTGTAAGCGGCTGGCCTCTCTTTTTAATGCGGCCACATCAAACATGGAAGAAAGGACCGGTGGGTTCTTGTGATAAGGAATGCTGATCCAGTCAATTGGTAATCCCTCCAGCAATTTTAAGACATACTCTTTTTTAGCCGCATACTTTTCCGGCTTGTCACAACTCAATATAGTAAAGTGATAACCCTGCCTGGTAAGACCAGCCAGGTACGGGATCACCTGGCTTTGACCCAATGGATCCGTCATGCCATCATAAGAAATAAAAAGTATGTGTTTACCCAAAGTGAATGGTTGTTTGTTATATAAGTGGTCAAATGTATTACTTTTCACCAGTACATTAACCGGCAGGATTTACCATCCATTTCCCATACCACATCTGGAACATCAGGAGGTACCAGATCTTTTCGGCCCTCTCCTTTTTTCCTTCAAAAAAAGATCTTTTTATTTTTTGAATTTCTTCATTATTAAATATCTGCTGACGTTCAATAAATTCTGCTGATAGATAATGATCCACAAATGGTTTAAGGTCTTTCTGCAACCAGTTTGCAATGGGGATACCGAAGCCCATCTTTGGCCTGTCCATCATTTCCTTCGGCAGGTATTGATGCACAATCTCTTTCAGGATGAATTTCTTGTTTCCTTTATTGTATTTGTATTCCATCGGCAGGCGCGCGGCCCATTCTATAATATGCTGGTCGAGGAAAGGTTCCCTGCCTTCGAGCCCTACACTCATTCCGGCACGGTCAACTTTTTGCAGGATATCATCGGTAAGATATGTCTGGTAGTCGATAGCCATCATAGAAGAAAGTGTATCCGAATGATCAAGTTCCGTACTGTCGAACATGCTGCCCAGTTCCGTGACAGGTTCTTTAAATAATCTCTTTATTCCTTTTGCATCCGTCTGTTGGGAAAGGTGTTTCAGAAAAGCCCGCTCACCCGGATACTTTAAAAAGCCTTTAATTTTTTCATAACGGCTATGAAACAGGTATTTTCTGTTCAGCACCGGCAATGCATCTGCCGGGATCACATCCATTAATGCGGCAGCGGATGTGCGGAGGAACCCTGGAATGCGCTGAAGATTTACACCATATTTCATCATGTAATCGTAGCGGTTATAACCGGCAAAAATTTCATCCCCTGCATCCGCCGACAGTGCTACTGTTACTTTTTCACGGGCAACCTGGCTTACCAGTGTGGTAGGGATGGCACTGCTGTCTGCAAAAGGTTCATCATAGAAAAAAGGCAGTTGCGGTACAATTTCCAGCGCTTCTTTTTCCGTACAATAATATTCGGTATGATCTGTACCGAGGTGTGCGGCAATCTTTTTGGCAAAGGGCGCTTCATTAAGCCCGGCATCAGGCACACCTATGGTAAAAGTTTTGATGGTCTCTGAATTATTCTTTTGCAGCAGCGCCGCCACACAACTACTGTCGTAGCCACCGCTGAGAAAAACGCCCACCGGCACATCACTAACCATCCGGTATTGGAAGGCCTTAGTAAGCACTTTTTCAGTTTCGATAATAGCTTCAGGGAGGGAGATATCCAGGCCAGGCTGGTTGTAGGCATCATATACATTCCAATACTGTTGAATGTGCAAAGACCGGGTCAGGAGATCAAATTCGAGGAAATGACCTGGTTTAAGTTTGTAAGTATTTTTATAAATACAATGAGGTGCCGGCACATAACCATACTGCATAAAAGAGGCCGCTGCATCCAGGTTTATTTCTTTAACAAAACCCGGGTGGGCAACCATGATTTTTAATTCAGAACCAAAAATGAATAACCCGTTGTGCCAGTAATAAAAAAATGGTTTTACGCCAGCACGGTCGCGGCAGGCAAATACTTTTTGTTTCTGGCTATCATAAATAAGCAGAGAGAACATACCGATGAATTTCTGAAGTGCCGAGGCACCCCATTGCTCATAAGCGTGTAATATCACTTCAGTATCGCTTTGGGTAGAGAAAACATGGCCCTTTTGCAATAGCTCTTCCCGGATCTCCCGGTAATTATATATCTCTCCGTTGAAGATTATTTGGTAATGACGGTAAGGCATAGGTTGCGCAGCCGCGTTGCTGAGATCTATAATGGATAAGCGGCGATGTCCTAAACCTACCTGGTAACCTGGCTCCTGCATAAATTCCAGGCCGGCACCATCAGGCCCACGGTGAGCTATAGTGCTGGTACATCCGGCTAAAATTTCGCGGGAGGATGAATGATTAAAATCGATGAAACCTGCTATTCCACACATGGTTGCGCTTTAAATACGAAAATACAATTTATTGAGCCCCAGGCACACTCCTGTAAATCTTCAGCAGGGATGATATATGGTGTGATAATGTAAAATTATTAATCATACGGGCATATCCTTTCTCCGCCAGTTCCTGCCGTAAAATCAGGTCACCGGCCAACAATCGCAACTTACCTGCCAGATCATTTTTATTATCCAGGTCAAAATAAATTGCGCAATCTACACACTGTTCATTGAATGAAGGAATGTTACTGAGTAACAGCGGCAACTTCACTGCCATGGCCTCTAATACACTCAATGAAAATCCTTCAAACCTGGAAGGCATCACAAAGAGATCATATTGCGGCAGTACTTCGCCAATGTTAGCGACCTGGCCTTTTAAGAAAACGGGCAGACCGGATCCTGTTATTTCTTTTTGCAATGCATCATGTTCAGGGCCGGCCCCATAAATGTCCACGATGAAATCCTTTTTTGGCAGTAATGAGAGTGCCTGCAACAGGAAGTCATAATTCTTTCCTTTACGCAAAGCTCCTACACAAATTATCCGAAATGGATTCCTGGTTTGCAATATAGCCTGCTGCGTATATTGGGCAGGATCTACAAAAGTATATAAGACCTCAGCCTTGCCTGGTTGTTTATGCAGCATAGCAAAGTAATCCTGCAGAGCACCTTTAGAAACAGCAATTATCAGTGAGGGCGGGAATTGGTAGGTGATTTTTTCCAGTAACCGGATGTACCATTTTTTATAGTCGTT
>JBKJUT010000209.1:0-8787 GCA_046590515.1 Ferruginibacter sp. | reverse complement strand
TAAATATCCACCATCAGACTCTCTTATCAAAGCTTCTCCCTTCATTTTTGCATCATATTTAGCCCATGGTCCTGTTTGTGCGCTGGCAGTATGAATAAAATGGAGTAAAGAGAAAATAACAAAAAGACATTTATACTTCATACAGATTATTTTTAAGGCTTGAAGTTTGAAACTAATTAAATATTATTGCTTCTGGAAATTATTCTTTTCAGTCCCGCAGTTTTTTAAATATGTTTGAATAAGATACTGCTGGCGATAAATTTGCAGCCAACGTTCAGGGCTTGGCGCAGTTGGGGAACTAGTATATCGCCTGCCCGGTAACGAGGGTTGAGTAAGAAACGAAAAGTTTAGAATTATGCAAGCGTTTTTTTTACAAACTTCCAGTCCGACAATAGGAAAAAATGAATCTTAATTAGCTTCTCCAGACACAATGTCCGCCAAACTTCATATTGTGCGTTCGTGCATATCGGTTTCTATATATCATGAATGCTCTAATTCTTCAATAGTTCTCTTTGCTTGTGCCAAACGAGTGGCTTTATTTTTTTCTACTAATTTTTTTGTTGACCATTTTTCCAAACGGTGGTGAAAAGGCACAATCAATGCAGCAATCATTACCAAGCCCAATAACATCAATACCGGGGAATGATGGGTAATTTTTTCTAAGAAAGGATGAATTAGTAAATTGATAAATTCAAATACAACCAATAAAATTATAATACTTAAAAATTCCACCACTTTGTGTGTAACAAGAATGCTTCTGCTCAACAATAAAAACAAAATTATAGCAGACAGAATAACAATGGCTGTAATAACTAATTGAATATTGTTGTTCCTGTTTTCTCGTTCTTCTGCTTTTGCAATCTCTATATTATGCTGCCTCAATTCTTCCCCAAACTTTGCCTTTTGAACTTCTATGATTTTGTTGGCATTGTTTAAACTATCATTGCCTATTATGTAAAAGTTCATGTATAAATTAGTGCTGTCTATGTTGCCTTTTTTCTGATAATAATTAAATAACCACTTTGCAGAAGCAATCTTTGCTTTATAAGTATCCCTGGCATTAAGTGAAAATATTTTTTTTTGATAGTATAATGCAGAGTCAGTTTGGGCAGTTTCATCAAAATACGTAACCATACATTGGTAACTTCTCAAATACACATCTATTTGATTAGACATTGATGCAGTATTTAAACTTTTCCTGCAGTAAACATTTGCCAGATCATATTGTTTCAACCCAGTATATACATATGCGAAAGTTGTTTGGAGTAAGATAATTCTGGTAAAATCGTTTTGCTCAAATGCAAACTCGTTAGCCTTTTGAACAAACATGAGCGCAGAATCTAGCTTTTGAATACTGTAATAAGCTCTTGCCAGGTTTAAATAAAGTGTGGCCGTTATGCGACTATCAGTTTGTAGCTTTGTATTGAGTAAAATACCTTTTCTCAAATAGGCAATTTTTTTACCTGGATTTTGTTCTGCCAGATTTTGATAGTTATAAATTCTTGCCAGGATTTCCCCGTTTGGGTAGTCGTCATTTATTTTTGAGGCACGGGTGATACAGTCCTGAAGATTCTTATAATCACCAATTCTGTAGAAAGGGTATCCAATCGTTAGTGTTGCATACGTAATAAATTTTTTATTTTTAGTTTTTTCGGCAAAATCCAAAATCCGTTTAGCATAATAAAAATTGGTATCTACAGACTCCGATTGATAATAATCATTTATCTGAACCAAAATATCAAATTGTAAACTATCATCTTTAGTCGTTGTTAAAACCTGCCACAAACTGTCTGTATTTAAGCGTTGGGCTTTTACTGTCCACCCTATACAAATAATGATTGTAATAAATAACAGTCGCTTCTCCATATGCATGTATTTTGTTAGTTGATTAAATCATTAGAATGGTCAATTGCATAATGCCTATCGTCGCCGGCTTAGCGAAGGCCGGGAATTAGAAATGTCGCCTGCCTGACGCCGATGCCTTTCGCACTGCATGCCTAGCAAAAATGCGCAAGGCGGGTTAGTACTTGTCAAGCCCAGACTGAACCACCACAGAGATATGAAGCTTAAAATTAAATGTCAAGCCCCGCTTTTGCAAAACCGCATGTTGGCTGAAGTTTTAATCTCCAGGGATTTGTTGCGTCCAGCAATGAATTCCACCGCCAACAAGGTTTATACCCCAAGTGTCAATTTGAATAATTTTTTTATCAGGAAAATAAGCAGCAAATATTTCTCGTACCTCTTCGTCTTTTTGCCTACAGGACCGAAAATCCTGACCGCCAATATTTTGGTATAAGAACTAGTTGGTTGAAAACTAAAAAATTTAAATAGCTTACAGCAGGCATAAAACGTATGGTATCACCATTTTTCCATGAAGGAAAGTCAGCTCTCAAAGCTGTTATAGGAAATTGAAAATTTGAAGTATCTACAACATGTACTTCTGTCATAACATCAGGAACCGGTATGTAAACAATTTTAAAAGGTTTTCCATCCTGGTCGGTTGACTGATTTAAGATGCCTGCATTTACTTTCATTCTTTCAAGAGTGATTTTTTTAATCGGGTCAGTATTCGCCTCCCTTAAAGAAGGCATTGCAAGGAAAATTGTATTGCTATTGATGAAACGGGCAAATTCATCAACATGGCCACCTACACCGTAACCATATATATTGTCAACAATATTTGCCTTGGTACCTGCACCCGGGTCTTCGGCAACACCTTCACGCAACCAGATTGTTTTTTTTATTCCTAGGCTCATTTGCAATAAGCTGTCTTGTTGTTTTTTGCTCAAAAACGGATTTCTAGGAAGGTTAAACGAGTCTACTAATAAAGCAGTGCCCTTGCCATTTAATTCAATCTCTCCCCCCTCTAAAGTAAGTGGAATCGCTTTTACTTCCATTCCTAAAAGTTTACCTACTTGAATGAAATACTTATCTCTTATGAATTCCCGTTTTTTAGCCCATACTGTATCAGGGTTAATAAAATCGGCTCCAACGTAATCCCAATGGAATCGAATAATTTTACTTTCTCCATATTTATTTTTAACTATCATTGGGCCATAGTCCCTTGGGACGCCCATACTGAATAATCTATATACAGGGAGCAGTATTACGTTTTTAGTATGAATTCCTTCAGCTGAAAATAATTGAGTAAGAGAATCCTGTTTGTAATCCTCATTGATTAATACGTATACGATTGTAACTGCGGATAGCTCCCGGATAATTTCCCTGCAAACCAACTGAACTTTTGTTGACAGCATCGCATTATTTGGATTGCCCGAATAACTGACAAAAACTGCCTTTTGCTTTTCCCACTCTGCCGGCATTCGTAATGTTTCAACCTGTCCGTTGCTTTTAAATGCAGCCGTAATAAACAAGAAGGACAAAAAATATCTACAGGTTGCCATAGTTGAAGTCTTACAAATTTCAGCCAACTCCCGAATATACGCAATCATACTAAATATCCTTTAACCTCCTTACCTCGGGCATCCGCCAATTACTATGTTAATAAACTTCATTGCCGATAGTGCTTTATTCCCAGGCGATGGTACGTATTGACAGTTGTACTCCATAAATTCCAAAACGCCTTTTATTATTTTACGCATCCATTCTTTAACTTGCTTCCTCAACTTTTTAATATGTACACATCTATCATACAACTTCGCAAAAACCTTTGCATTTTAATTTCATTCCTAACTTTTGGACTGGGGCATGTACACGCCCAGATGCCTGCGTGGGCTGAACAATCGAATATCTACGAGGTAAACCTGCGCCAGTATTCTGCCTCTGGTTCTATTAAAGATTTTCAAACCCACCTGCCACGGTTACGTGCTATGGGAGTGGAGATACTCTGGTTTATGCCTATCACCCCCATAGGGATCGAAGGCCGCAAAATGAACCCTGCAGAATTGGGTAGCTATTATGCTGTCCGCAATTACAAAGCAGTCAACGAAGAATATGGTACCATGGATGATTGGAAAGCCCTCGTGTCTGCAGCACATGATATGGGTTTTAAAGTTATCACCGACTGGGTGCCTAATCACTCCGCACCTGACAATCCCTGGATAAAAAATCACCCCGCATTTTATGCCAAAGACAGCCTGGGGAAGATGATTGCACCTTTTGACTGGACGGATGTACGCAAACTTGATTATCACAACCGAGAACTGCGCGACAGCATGATAGATGCCATGCGCTTCTGGCTCACGGAAACTGGCATCGATGGCTTCCGTTGCGATGTGGCCGGCGAAGTGCCCGTAGATTTCTGGAAAGAATGTATCTCATCTCTAAAAAAAATCAAGAACGTATACATGCTGGCTGAAGCCGAAGGCCCTGCCTTGCATGAAGCGGGTTTCAACACCACTTACAACTGGACTATGATGGGTGCCATGACCGACCTGTATGCTGAAAAAATCAACCTGCACCAGTTCGACTCTATCCTTAACCGCGGTATTGCGGCCTATCCCGCACCCGCCAGCCGCCTTTACTTTACCACCAACCATGATGAGAACAGTTGGAACGGCACCGAGTTTGAAAAATATGGCGATGCTTATAAAGCCTTTGCCGTGTTTACTCAAACCATTGCACAGTCAATCCCCCTCATTTATAACGGACAGGAAATACCTAACCGCAAACGGCTCAAATTTTTTGTAAAAGATCCTATTGATTGGACAGGTAATTTTGAAATGGCACCGTTCTATTCCACACTACTGCACCTGCGGCACCATAACAAAGCCCTGGCAGTAACGGCAGCTTATAGCCGCCTGGCCACTACCCTTGATCAGCACATATTTGCCTTCGAACGCACCGCTGGCAAAAAGAAAGTAGTGGTAATGCTGAATTTTTCCGGGCTGCCCCGCACCTTTAATGTGCCGGGTCTGTCATCAAAAAAACTGCGTGATGTATTTACAGGAGAAAAGGATTGCGTGTCGCCCCGTACCAGCTTTACATTGCCCGCCTGGGGTTACCTGGTGTATGCACGCTAGGCCACTAAAGAGGCTGAGACGGGAATACACAGCAAAAGGTAAAGGTTGTGATAATTATTGTATTTTAGCATAGTGTATAAAATACACACTCACTAAATACACTGCCATGCCAGAAATCGATGTTGTTTATCCCGATACCGAACCGGTAAACAAAAAACCCCGTCTAACTTTTAAGCAGATTATCAACATGAGTTTCGGGTTCTTCGGAATCCAGTTTGGCTTTGCGTTGCAGAACGCCAACGTGTCGAGGATCTTTCAAACCCTCGGTGCCGAGATCGACAAGATTGGCATTCTTTGGATAGCCGCACCCGTTACCGGGCTGCTTGTACAGCCTGTCATTGGTTATCTGAGTGACCGCACCTGGCACCCACGGTGGGGCCGTCGCCGCCCCTTCTTTTTTATCGGTGCAGTGCTTTCTTCCATCGCCTTGTTCATGATGCCTCGTTCTACAGAATTATGGATGGCCGCCACATTATTATGGGTGCTGGATGCTTCTATCAATATTTCGATGGAGCCTTTCCGTGCATTCGTAGGTGATAAATTACCTTCTTCCCAAAGAACTACGGGCTTTGCTACCCAGACTTTTTTTATTGGCCTGGGTGCAGTCATCGCCTCCCTCTTACCATACATCTTTACCAACTGGTTCCACATGAGCAATACCGCACCGGCTGGTGAGATCAGCGATTCAGTGAAATATGCTTTTTATATTGGCGCAGTCGTTTTCCTGCTGTCGGTACTGTGGACAGTTTTTTCTACCAGTGAATTTCCGCCGGAAAATATAGAACGCTGGGAACAGGAGAAATTGAAAACCCGCGGCATCTGGCATGGATTAAAAGAGATTTCTACCGGTATTTTTAAAATGCCGGCAACCATGTTGCAGTTGGCCGTAGTACAGTTCTTTACCTGGCTGGCATTTTTTGCAATGTGGATATATACTACCTCCGGCATCGCCCAAAATACTTTCGGCACTTCTGATCCCACTTCTAAAGTTTTCCAGGATGCGGGAGACTGGGTTGGAGTAATGTTCATGGTATATAACGGGGTGTCTGCCATCACGGCTTTTTTATTGCCGGTGCTGGCGAGGCGAATAAGCCGCCGGTTTACGCATATGATCTGCCTGGTGATCGGCGGAGTGGGGCTTGTGTCTATGTTATTCATTCACGACCAATATCTCCTGCTGTTACCAATGGTAGGAGTTGGCCTGGCCTGGTCTTCTACCCTTACCATGCCGTATGCCATGCTGGCCGGGGCTTTACACCCTTCTAAAATGGGATTCTATATGGGAGTGTTTAATTTTTTTATCGTAATACCACAGATACTGGCTGCTGCCATCCTTGGCTTTTTTGTGAAAAACCTGTTCCACGACCAGGGCATCTATGCCTTAGTGATAGGTGGGGTTTCCATGATCATTGCCGGCCTGTTGAATGTAATTGTGAAAGATAAAGATGATGTAAAATAGACTGTATGAAAAAGATCCTGCTGCTTTCTGTTGCTTCCTGCCTGGCCATATTTTCCATCGCACAACCGGTCGGAGTCAACACCTATCCCACTAACTGGTGGGTGAACATGGCCAATCCGAAATTACAACTGATGGTGCATGCCGCAGCAATTGGGGAGTCCGACAGGTACACCACTAATTATCCGGGGGTAAGTATCATAAAAGTACATAAGGCAGAAAACGGGAATTATGTTTTTTTAGATTTACTGATAGCACCGAAAGCCAGGACAGGTATTGTGAACATCCGGGCGCATAAAGGGAAAAGTTTCCAGGATATTTCTTTTGAATTAAAGCAAAAGCATAAGTCGGAGAACGGACGCAGCCGGGTGCAGGGCGTAACCGCTGCTGATATTGTTTACCTGGTGATGCCCGATCGTTTTTCAAATGGCGACAGCAGTAACGACCGTTTCGATGGCATGCGTGATAACATAGTCGATCGTAGCAACTCATTATTGCGCCATGGCGGCGACCTGCAGGGAATCATCAACCACCTGGACTATATCAAAGACCTGGGTATGACCACCCTTTGGCTTACCCCGGTAGTAGAAAATGACATGCCTGCAGAACAGGAGCCACCCGGTCCCGTGAGTGGTTACCATGGCTATTGGATCACTGACCATTATGTGGTGGATAAACGCCTTGGTGGTAACCAGGCTTATCTTAATATGGTAGAAGCGGCACACCGCAAGGGTCTGAAAGTTATCCAGGATGCCGTATACAACCACGTAGGAAAAGACCATTGGTTTATCCGCGACCTGCCCATGAAGGACTGGATTAACAACTGGCCTGCCTACCAGGGTACTCATCACCGTGAGGAAATTTTTATTGATCCTTATGCTTCGGCAATTGATAAGAAGATAATGATCGATGGCTGGTTCGTGCCACACCTGCCTGACCTCAACCTCCGCAATCCTTTCATGGCCAACTATATTATCCAGAACACTATCTGGGCCACCGAAGAATTCGGCATCGATGGCTGGCGGGTAGATACTTATAAATACAATGACGAAGCGTTCCTTAACAATATCAATAATGCCTTATTGAAAGAGTTTCCTTCATTGACCATCTTTGGTGAAGTAACAGCCAATACAGTACCGCCCGGCGCATACTTCACCGCTAACAATATGAAATTTCCCTTTCAACATAATACCCAGGGGATTACTGATTTTCCGCTTATGTATGGGATGCTGGCTGGTCTCAACGAACCTTTTGGCTGGACAAACGGGGTGAATAAATTGTACATGGCCCTGGCGCAGGATGGCTTATACCAGCACCCGGAGAAAAACAGCATTTTCCTGGATAACCATGATGCAGACCGGGTATTGACCGTAGTTGGAGAAAATTCCGGCAAATTAAAAATGGGAATGAACTGGCTGCTCACGCTGAGGGGTATCCCACAAATTTATTACGGAACTGAAATTCTCATGAAGAATTCGAGGCATCCCTCTGACGGCCAGGTAAGGCTTGATTTCCCGGGCGGTTGGGCAGGTGATACACAAAACAAATTCAACAAATCCGGTCGCAGCGCTGATGAGAACCAGGTGTTTGACCACATAAAAAAACTGGCAGATTTCAGGAAAACGGCAACTGCCATTACCAGGGGTAAGCTCATGCAGTACATTCCTGAGAGCGGGTTGTATATTTATTTCCGCTACGATAAAAAACAAACTGTAATGGTGGTTTCCAATACCGGCAGTAAACCGGTTCTGTTCCGCGCTGCAAGATTTGAAGAACGTGTAAAAGGCTACACCCTGGGGATAGATATCCAAACCGGAAACCGGCGGGCCCTGGCTGATTTCGAAGTAGCACCTGGTGTCAGCACGGTATATGAACTGCAATAATTATTGCACCAGTTTCACCAGTAATGGCTTTCCTTTGAATTCTACTGTAACCCGGTTATTGAAAATCTTCAGGTTTTTATGATTCACCATAGCTGAAAGAATAGTCATTCCGGCAGGTAGCTGAATAGTAAATGTTTTCGTGGCCAGGCCTTGCTTTCCCGCTTTTTCAATTTTTATATGACTGACTCCTCCCTGGGTAAACCCGGCGAAACGGATTAGCTCGTATTTGCCGGAAGCCAGGTTTCCGTTGGTGCGGCCATCATCATCAAAAAGCGTATAGCTGGTGGGTTGGTTTGAAGGATAATAATAAATACTGAGCGCTTTGCCATCATAGGTTGAGGTGTTACTGGCAGGGTTAACGGGTTCCCATAGTGGCAGAAAGGTGCCTGCCTTTATATACACGGGAATATTTTCTAATGTGACAGGAACATCTTTCCATCCATTACCCATCGTGGCCTTTCCGGTG
>JBKJUT010000165.1:0-5387 GCA_046590515.1 Ferruginibacter sp. | reverse complement strand
TTGGTAACAGGCTTTGGTGCGGCCGCATTATAACTTCCCGACAGTTCAAGGTTTAATGCATGATGAAACATCCGGCACAGGTCTTCAATATGGATCCAGCTGATCATTTGCCTGCCGCTACCCATGATACCGGCAATGCCGAAATGTATTGGTTTTTTAAACTCAGCCAGCGCGCCTCCTTCATTGCTTAATACAATGCCGGTCCGCAGTTTACTCACCTTGATACCCAGCTTTTCACCGGCGGAAATACTTTCTTCCCAACGGCGGCAGGTTTCTCCCAAAAAATCATTTGAGGGAGATTCTTCTTCAGTAAAAAAACGCCCAGGCTGTTTGTCCGGTCCATACCAGCCTATAGCCGAAGAACTGGCAATAGCCTTTACCTGGTGAGGATTACTACGCAAAGAATCTATGAGTAATTTACTGCTCTGGGTGCGGCTGTTCACGATCTCCTGCTTGTAATCATCGCTCCATTTTTTATCCATCACTCCCGCCCCAGCCAGGTGAACGATATAATCTGCAGCGCTGATGGCCCAGGTATCAATGGTTTGTTTCTTAACGTCCCAGGCAGCATACCTGATTCCGGGGCTGTCCTGTTTAGTTCCCGGAGACCTGGTTAGGATAATTACTTTATAACCTTTGAGCACAAAATATTTACTTAAGGCTGTGCCAACCAAACCTGTTCCCCCGGTTATCAATACTGTTTGCATTCCCTAATTTACGTATATGTATATAAACATGTTTTAATTAGAATGATAGTAAAACAGGCAACTCATATAAATCGTATTTTTATGACAGGTATCCATATATATAATTTGTTAACCTATTGAAATTAATTGGATGAAATTTATACTTATTATATGTGGGATGTGTATAGCAGGGTTGACGATGGGTCAAAGCATTCAATATTCCAAGCCTGTCAGCGAAGACAACAGCCAGATCAGTTTCGAAATTTTGGGAAAAATCGGGGCCAATATCCTGGTATATAAAAATGTGAGGTGGAAACATATGCTGGCTATATATAATAGCAATATGGAGTTGGTAGAAAATTCGCGTATGACTTTTATACCTGACCGCACATTTAATGTCGATTTTGTAGTGTATCCTTCCTATTTCTACATTATATATCAATACCAGAGAAATTCCACGATATGGTGCAAAGCAGTTAAAATGAGCAGCGCGGGCAGGAAACTCTCAGAACCAGTTGTGCTGGATACATCCCGGCTGGGGTTACTCGCTGATAAGAAAATTTATACCACCACTGCCAGTGAAAATAAAAACAGGATTTTACTATATAAGCTTATCAGGAAAAACGATGAGCTGACACTGGTGACTAAATTATACAACCCGGAACTGGTAATGCTTGACAGTACCAGGCAACAGCTTCATTTTGATATCCGCCATGACGTGTACAGCGATCTTTATCTTGCCAACTCTGGCACCTACGTTTTTACCAAGGCATATAAAAATAACTGGACCAATAATATCCGGGGTCTGCAGGTGATCTCCCGTGAACCAGGTTCTATTGCAGGCAAAGAAGTGCCCGTGCCATTGCAGGGAAAATTTGTAGATGAGGTCAAACTGAAAATTGATAATCTGAACAATAATTATATTCTCAATTCCCTGTATTCAAAATCGGAGACAGGAAATATTGAAGGCTTGTTTTCTGCCATTGTGGGGACCGACAGCAGCACCAGGTTACAAACTGCCTTTAATACTTTTGATGATTCCCTTCGTGTCAAATTCAATGCAGGTGGCCGGTTAAGTGAAGCCTTTGATAACCTGTTCCTGCGTAATACAGTCGTAAAAAGAAACGGTGGCTTTATTTTAGCAGCAGAAGGCTTTTATTCCCAGGCCAGCAATAATCCCGGCGGATACAGGCGGTTCGATAACCTTTATAATTCCCCCTATTCTTCGGAATACAGTTATTACATGAACAGTCCGTCTTATAACGGCTTTTACCGCCCGTACGTTAATAACTTCACCCAAACCATCCGGTATTTTTATGATAATATTTTAATCCTTAGCCTGGATAGCTCTTTACAATTGAAGTGGAATAAAATAATTTATAAGAAGCAGGCAGACGATGAACAGGATAATTTTATGTCTTTTACAAACCTCAATGATGGTGGTGAAATTCACTTTTTATTTAATGATGACAAAGGTAAGGTGGTGATGAATCAAAGTATTATTCCGGGTGGAGAAGTGAAGCGATATCCTACCTTAAAAAGCCATGAAATTAATTTAGAATTTATGCCCAAGTTAGGGCGGCAGGTTAGCGCTACGGAGGTTATCATGCCCTTTCTTTACCGGGGAGGAATCTCCTTTGCAAAAATTGATTTCGTAAATTAATACCTTCCATTTCTTTTAGAAGAAATAATTGACCATTTTTGTACCGGAATTATCTTCTTTAACTAATCAATTATTGTGACAGGCATATTTAAGGCCAATAATCCTACTAACTATTTCCTGCTTTTTGTATATGGGTTATTATTAAAAATGCCCATGTTCCTTCACCCCTATTCACCTGTGGCCAGCCAGGCAGATGGTTTCTTTTATAAGTTGCTGTTGCAATTGATAGATGGAGCCGGCAACTCATGGCCGTTTCTTTACCCCCTGTTGACTTTTACTTTATTATATACCCAGGCTGTTTCACTGAACCGGGTCATCAATTCCCAAAGGTTATTGAATAAGACCAATTACCTCACCGGTATGAGCTACCTGCTGATTACTTCATTGTTCAGTGAGTGGAACCACCTGTCTCCTGCACTTATTATCAACTCACTTTTGATCTGGGTTTTTGCTGAACTGTGTAAACTGCACAATAACCAAAACCCCAAAACCATGCTTTTTAATGTCGGTATTATTACCGGCCTTGCTACTTTTTTATACTTTCCTGCCATTGCCTTTTGCCTGCTTATTATTGCAGGACTTTTAATTACCCGGCCTTTCAGATTACAGGAGTGGCTAATGGTTGTGTTGGGAATGCTGGCTCCTTATTATTTTATGTTCTCATGGTTATACCTTAAAGACAGGTTAGCAGATTACCGGTTACCGGAAATCGGGCTGGCTACTCCTACTCCTAACGGCAATACCCTGGCCCTTATCGCGATAGTGGTACTATTTTTTACTATGACTGTGGGCGTCTATTTTATCCGTTTAAATATGCGGCGACAACTGGTTCATTCCCGCAAAAGCTGGAACCTGGTGTTCCTGTATTTATTAGTGGCGCTCTCAATACCATTCCTGAATGAAACCAGAAATTTTGACTACTGGATATTGGCTGCGGTGCCTGTATCTGTGATTGCCGCTGCTGCATTCCTTTACCCGGAGCGGAAATGGTTCGCATTGGTGGTGCATTGGGGATTGGTTGCACTCATAGTTGTGATGGAATATTTTGTATAGTGTTGTAAATTTGGCCTCTACTTCTTAAAATAATATCATATGAAATTTGGCGTAGTAATTTTTCCTGGTTCTAATTGTGACCGTGACATGATAGGGGCCTTGCAGGATGACCTGGGGCAGGAAGTAGTAGTATTATGGCACAAGGATAAAGATATCAGCCATTTTCAACCTGAAGATTGTATTGTATTGCCAGGGGGTTTCAGTTATGGAGATTATCTGCGGTGCGGAGCTATAGCCCGTTTCAGTCCAATGATGCAGAGTGTTATTCAATTCGCACAAAATGGCGGGAAAGTATTAGGTGTGTGCAACGGCTTCCAGATTTTATGCGAAAGCGGCCTCTTACCGGGTGCATTATTACGCAATGCCCAACAACAATTTTCGTGTAAAAATATTTTTTTGAAATCAGAGAACGGTCCAGCCACTGAACTGTACAAAATACCTGTGGCTCACGGAGAAGGACGCTTTTTTATTTCGCCTGCTGAATTGGAAAAGTTAAATCTTAACAACCAGGTCTTATACAGGTATGTAAACCCGCTGGGAGAAATAACGCCTGAAAGCAATCCAAATGGTGCTGTAGATAACATAGCAGGTATCTGCAACGTCGAAAGAAATGTGATAGGGATGATGCCGCATCCAGAGCGCGCCTGCGACCCCCTGCTTGGAAATACAGATGGCCGCCAGGTGTTTATGCACCTATTAGGGATAGGTGTAGCCAACAATTAACAACCTTTCGCCTGTTTATTTACGTAAGTAAAATACTTTTGCATATTGATTACTACGTTTAAATAAAAGACATGAAAAAATTTCTTCTTATAATAATGGTATCTATGTTTGGACTGGCTTCCCAGGCACAAATGCTGAACCCCGTTAAATGGACTTACACTGCTAAAAAGATCTCTGATAAGACTTATGAAATTCACGCCACAGCAGTGCTGGAGAATAAATGGCATATATATGCGCAGGAAGCAGGCGAAGGTCCTGAACCAACCACCTTCACATTTTCACCCAATCCACTTGTTAAGCTGGATGGTAAAGTGAAAGAGCAGGGAAAACTGGAAAAGATGTATGATCCTAATTTTAAATCTACTTTGAAGTTCTATGCCAATAAGGTGGATTTTGTTCAAAAAGTAAAATTAAAATCCTCGACTGCCACCTTATTAAAAGGAAAAGTGATGTACATGGTATGTGATGATAAAAAATGCCTTCCACCAAAGGAGGTAGCTTTTTCAGTAAGTTTGCCTGGAAAATAAATAGATTTATAAAATTACATCCCGACCTGTTCGGGATTTTTATTATTCCTTTATGGCATTACCGCGAAAATATTTACTGCTTCTTTCTTTTTTATTTATTGGGTTATCTCTCCAGGCACAGGACAGCACCCTCGTAAGTTGGAAAACAGCTGTCAAAAACCTGGGAGGAGACAAATTCGAGCTGCAGTTACATGGTGTCATTAAAGAAGGCTGGCATATTTACACTAAACCAGATCAAGACGAAGGATTACAAGGCCTGGTGATCAAATATCCGGATTCTGTTGTGGCCGCAGCCAGCAGCTATACGGGTAACATACAGTCTCCTGCAGATCCCATATTTGGAAAAGTGCTGGAAACCGCTTCAGGTGACCTGATGGTTACCCAGGTGTTTACCACCCGGGGCAAGATCCCGTCTCTTCGTTTGCAGTTAAATTATGATGTAGCCGACAGGGAAAATTTTATTCCGGAAGAGCAGAGGCTTACAATTGTCCTGGATTCATCAGGGCCGGCGAGCCAGAACCGGGTTAAAATCTCTACTATAGATCTTAAACATCCTGTTGCAGACTGCGGACAGGTTGATGATTCCGAATCCAAAGGTCTATTATCTGTATTTGGACTGGGTTTTTTAGGTGGGTTGCTTGCTCTTATCCTGCCCTGCCTTTTCCCGATGATCCCGTTGACAGTATCTTTTTTTACCAAGAAAGCAACAAGTAAGAAAGCCGGCGTACGCAATGC
>JBKJUT010000076.1:0-7874 GCA_046590515.1 Ferruginibacter sp. | reverse complement strand
ATTTAAAATTTCATTGCCTTACCAACCGGATTCAATGTATTGGGACTTTCATAATCCTTCTACTGTTCCGGCTATCAGCAATACCAGTTTACCTGCGCCATTGGTTTTTGACTCAGTAACAGTGGTGAATACCCGAACAGTCTGGTGGTATTCCCTTCCCACTTATTATACATGGAATACTATTGGAACATTTCCTATAACTATTACCACTTACCGTCAGAACAGCGAAGGTTGTGGTAACACACAGGAGATCGAATTTGACCTGGAAGTATCTGATCCGCCAGCTGCCGCTATTTCATCAGTTGACAGCGTATGCAATGGTCAACCGGTTCAATTCAATGATGCCACGAATTCTTTAAAGCCTACTTATCGATGGTGGTGGAATTTTGATGATCCTGCCAGCGGAAGTAACAATATTTCTAACCAGAAAAATCCTGTGCATACTTTTTCTGGGCCGGGCACCTATATCGTTCGGTATGCCAATATTACCACACCTGGCTGCCTTAGTGATACTATCACAAAAACCATAAGAGTTAATTCTATTCCAAATGCGGCTTTAGCCGGTAACATTACTGTATGTGTAAACAGTGTTTCACCCAATGTTACTTTTACCGGTTCAGTTGGTTTTCCTCCTTATTCATTTGTATATAAATTAAATGGCGGGCCGGCGCAGACAATATCTTCGGCCGGTTCAGGTTCTTCAGTTACTATTGCAGTTCCTACTTCGTCAGCCGCCACCTTTATGTATACGCTTATTTCTGTAACTGATGGTTCCACTACAGCCTGCAGCCGGCTGGTAACTGATACTGTTACAGTCCGGGTAAATCCCCTGCCTACGGCCACTATTGGCGGAACGGTAGCAGTCTGCCAGAACAGTACTGCACCCCAGGTAACATTTACAGCCGCCGCAGGTACACCTCCTTATACGTTTACTTATAATATTAATGGCGGGAGCAACCTGGTTGTGACAACCCCCACCACCTCTGTACAGGTAGCAGCACCTACCAATACTGCCGGCACTTTTAATTATAACCTCGTATCTGTGCGGGATGGAAGTACATCATTGTGCTCCCAGTCTCAAACAGGAACTGCCACAATCACTGTAAATCCTTTACCTGCTGCCTCTGTAACAGGCACGACAGAAGTCTGTCTTAATGCACCTTCTCCTGTAATTACTTTTACCGGTTCCGGGGCAACTGCACCATATACATTTACTTATAAAATCAATTCAGGTCCTAACCTTACTGTTACGAGTACCGGCAGTATTGCAACAGTGACTGTTCCTACAAATACGGCCGGTGTGTATACATATACACTTATCAGTGTAAGAGATGGCTCAGCTACTTTATGCAGCCAGGCCCAGGGAGGTTCTTCCATTATTACAGTACATCCATTGCCCACAGCCGACTTTACTTCAGGTCTGCCTTCCTGTGAGGCAAAGACAATTATATTTACAGATGCCTCCACACCTAATGTGGGAGTTTTAAATGAATGGAACTGGAATTTTAATGATCCTACCTCAGGAGTTTCCAATACTTCCATACAACAAAATCCTACCCATGTGTTCAGTTTACCTGGTACGTACAATGTGACCTTAATGGTAACAAATACTAAAGGTTGCAGCAGTGCAGTAAGAACCCGGGCAGTAGTAATAAATCCCAAGCCCCGCGCAGGCTTTATTGATCCACAGGTTTGTCTGTCGGACACCTATGCCCAATTTACCGACACCAGTTCAGTAGCAGGTGGCACTATTGCAGCGTGGTATTGGACCTTCGGTGACCCCGGTTCAGGCGTGATGAACAATTCCACACTTCAAAATCCACAACATAGTTATAGCTCATTAGGACCGAAAACAATAAACCTGATTGTAACCTCCAATAGTGGTTGCAAAGACACCATCGTGCAGACCTTTACGGTAAACGGGGATATACCGGTAGCCAATTTTACAATCAATAATTCCGGCAGCATCTGTGGATATGATTCAGTCCGGATTATGAATACCTCCACAGTAAATGTAGGTTCTATAATAAGGGTCGAAATATACTGGGACAATACCGGTAGTCCTGCAGTATTTGACAATGACCTGAACCCATATCCCAATAAAATATATAGTCATCTGTATCCTTTACTCACCACTTCCCGGGTATATACAATTCGTTTAAGAGCTTACTCCGGAGGAACCTGTATGGCTGAAATTTCGCGTACAGTTACAGTAAATGCAGTGCCTAATATTGTATTTAATCCACTACCGGATATTTGCCTTGATGCGCCGCCATACCAGGTTACCCAGGCGAGCGAAACAGGAGGTGTAACACAGGGATCGGTTCCGGTTTACTTTGGCCCAGGAGTTACCTCGACCGGCTTGTTTGACCCTGCAATCACAGGGCCGGGCACTTATTTCATCAAGTACAGATTTGTATCGGACAAGGGATGTATGGATGTGGACTCCCAGCAGATCCGCGTATTACAACCACCGGTTCCTGCGTTTCGCACGGCAGGATCTGTTTGTGCCAGCAGGGCGGTGACTTTCGAAGATCTCTCCACTGCTTCTGCCGGAACGATCACTACCTGGACCTGGGATTTTGCAGATGGCAGTCCTATTGTAATCCGGACAAATGCAAACCCTTTTACACATACATTCAGCACCGCAAATACTTATAATGTCAAACTCACCGTAACTACCAGCGATGGATGTAAAAAGAGCACATCAATGAATGTAATAGTAAGCCCGCTGCCTGTGCCGGGGTTTTCTGTGCCATTGGTAAGTTGCCTTCCTGATGCTGCAGTGACCTTCACTAACAGTTCTACCCCAGGTACATACAGTTGGAATTTTGGTGATCCTTCCAGTGGAGCAGCAAATACTTCCACGGCAGTAAATCCTACACACATCTATAATAATGTAGGACCTTATTCGGTGTTGCTGGAAGTGCGAAGCAGCGCAGGTTGTATTAAAGACAGTACTATAATTGTAAACACGGTTCATCCACAACCATCGGCTCAATTCAGCCCGGATAAACCAAGTGTATGCGTGGGTACACCTGTAACTTTCAGGGATCAAAGTAATCCTGCCGATGGAACTACTGCAAGCTGGCATTGGAATTTTGGAGATGGAGGAGTGTCGACCATAAAGGATCCTTCCCACCTATATGCAAATATTGATACCTATCATGTAACCCTGTTTATAGTCAACAGCCTGGGATGCAACAGCGATACTGTTGACAAAATTTTTACAGTATATCCTTACCCTGAAGTGAATGCCGGGCCGGATTTATTTATCCTGGAAGACGGCAGCAGTATCATTACTCCGCAGGTTTCCGGCAACGACCTGGTGTATGCCTGGTCACCGGGGCTATACCTGAATGACAGTACAATAATGAAACCGGTAACCCGGCCTAAAAAAGATATTACTTATACACTAACGGTAACAGGCAGGGGTGGATGCTCTGCTTCAGACCAGGTGTTTGTAAAAGTATTGCTGGGTCCTGTGATCCCGAATACATTTACACCTAATAATGACGGGCGTAATGATACCTGGGTCATTCAGTACCTGGAAACCTATCCGGAGAACAAAGTGCAGGTTTTCACCCGCACAGGCCAGCTAATTTTTGAATCGAAAGGTTATAAAACACCGTGGAATGGTACTTTAAATGGAAAATCACTTCCCATAGATACCTATTATTATATCGTGGAACCCGGCAACGGCAGGAAGCCTATTACCGGTTACGTAACTATCTTAAAATAAACTTCCGCTTGACCATATCTCAAAACGGGAAAACAAGAATGAAAAAATTTGGTTTAGTTCAGGTCTTTATGGTTATTTCCTTTATCACCCTGGCACAGGCAAAGCCTTCTTATACCCAATACATTTTAAATAATTATATTCTTAACCCTGGTTTGACAGGAATAGAAAATTATACTGATATAAAGGTCAGCAATAGAAATCAGTGGACAGGGATTGACGGGGCCCCGGTGACAACATATATAAGTGTACATGGGCCGATAGGTAAAAAGGATCTGCGTACAAGTGCTACTTCATTTGCAGTACCGGGAGAAAATCCCCGGGGTAATTCTTATTGGGAATCTTATACAGCCCCGGAAGCTCACCATGGGGTAGGCATTGTAGCTCTGAATGATAAAGCAGGTTATATCAACCGCTGGTCGTTATATGCATCCTACGCATACCATAAACCGTTAGGATTAAAAACTACATTGGCAGCAGGTTTTAATGCGGGCATATCCAGTGTCAGCCTCGAACGCTCAAAGATAGACCTGGGCACTATTGACCCACAGGATCCTGCGGTCGGCTACTCCTCAGGCGAATTACAAAAAATTCGGCCGGAAGGTGGAGTGGGATTGTGGCTGTATTCTGACCGGTATTTTGCCGGGGTTTCCATACTGAATATTATCCCTGGTAAAGAAAAATATGTGTCAGCTTCTAAATATGGCACCTATAATACACCCAATTATTTCCTGACACTGGGATACAGGGCTCAACTTACTGACGAGGTGAGCCTCATGCCTTCTGTAATGGTTCAATACTGGCAACCCCAGTTGACCGGCGCTCATTTTAATACCAAACTGCAATACCTGGATAAATTCTGGCTAGGTGCCAGTTATAGATATTCCGATCTCGTCTCCGGCTATTCAGCTATGGCCGGGTTAAACATTTCCAATACATTCAACATAAGCTATGCATATGAAGTGGCTACCACCAGCCGCCTCCGGAATTATACCGGGAACTCCCACGAACTGATGATTGGTTTTATTATTGGCAATAAATATGGGGATAGCTGCCCGCGAAATGTATGGTAGTTATTGCACCCTGTTAAATGGTTTCGGAAGTGAATTGCTGTCGTTCTGAATACTGGTATCCATTTTACTTTTTTCATATTGCCACCATGGCTGAATGACCCAGTGTCCGTTTACAAAAATGGCTTTATAGGCTTTTGTGAGACTGCTACCTGATGTTTCTTCAGTAATAATTAATTCCTTGGTTTCCCTGGTTTCCAGATTTACTGCAATTGCCTGGAATAAATCCGGCTCTGCTATATAATCCCGTTTAGGTAGATCAGACCTGGAAGGTGCTTGCTTTTTTATTTGTAACTGCTCCCGTTTTTCGGGCAGATTCAGGGGCGGAATGAAAAGGGCTACATCTGTTTCCGGTGCAGCGGTAACCGAAACTTCTATAGGCTGAAGAATACCAGAAGTAATTTCAGGTGTAATTTTTTTTGATACACCTGGAACCATCATTACACAAACAACAAGTCCGGATAATAAAAATGGCGCCACTGCCCAGCTATTATTCCGGCTGTTTTTTTCAGGTAAGGAGTTAAAAAAAGTAATTCTTTGATGTAACTCGTTGTTACTTGTAAATGCAGGCAGGCTGATACTTTGACGCGTGCCGGCTACCTGCGCCGTCTGCAATAATACTTCAGCATAGGCCAGCGGATCAGATGTATTGTACACTACCTGGAGGTCACATTTCTTTTCCATTTCAAGTTTAGCCTGGCGGGCCAGCAGGTAGGTAAATGGATTAAAAAAATAAATAATCTCGGTAAAAAGCAGCAGGCAATACATGCTGTAATCATGAAAACGGATATGAGATAATTCATGTAACAACAGCATTTCCGTTTCGGCTAAAGTTAACCTATTAACCAGGGCCACGGGCAATATGATTACCGGCCGTAGCCAGCCAAATGTGAAGGGAGAAGTTATGCTGTCACTTAACCATAAGCGTACAGGCCGCCTGATACCAAAGGCTAATATTGTTTGCTGCAGAAAGACGCGTAACCCGGCATTTGGTTTATGAAGATATTTGTCACCAGGCAGGTTGCGCCACCCCTTTATCAATCCAAGAATCCGGTAAATCACAACCAATAAATAAATTCCGAATACGAGGTTTAAAACAAAATCTGGCAAAAGCTCAGTAGAGTTGGAAAAGAGGTTAGGAAAATTTGAAGTGTAGCCGGTAATAATTGCATAAAATGTAAGAGCAGAAACAAATAATTGTCCACCCAATAAACCAACCAATAAATGTTGCCGGGACAATGGTTGGCTAGAAAAAATACTGAAGAAGCAGAACATTATATAAAAGAAAGCTGATTGCCAAAGGCTATGAAGCAGAGTCAATATAAATACATAAGCAAGGTTACTCATAATTTATTTTTTCTTTTTCAATTCCTGTATCAAAAATTCAATCTCAAGTAATTCTTTTTCTGAGGCATCCTTATTACCCAGGGCTTGTAATACCAGTTGGGTGGAGGAACCTGAAAAAAGGCTGTTAATCATCCGGGTCATAAACTGTTTCTGGGTTTTTTCTTTTGATACAGCCGGAGAATATACATGGGTTTTGTGACTGCTATCCCTTGTTACCAGCTCTTTTTCAAACATGATCTGCATTAATTTTAAGGTAGTGGTATAACCGGCTTCCTTATGTAGAGTTATCATTTCATGCACTTCCCTCACCGTGGCAGATTGTTTTTCCCAGAGTATGGCCAGGATATCAAGTTCACTTTCCGTAGGCTTATTCACCTTAGTATTTTTCATATTCTTTTCTTTCTGTCAACAATATAGGAAATATTTCGTAAATGTAAAAGGGCAAAAAAAAACGCCCTCGTAAAAGGGCGTTTAAAATATAATATAAACTACTTTCTGACATTTATATTCAGGTCCGTCTTGGCAAATGGAGCCAGGTAAGACTGGTATCTCAGGTTCTGCGCAGGAGTAGCTGGCTGGCCATAAAGAAATAATTTTCCACCTATCACAGATAAAGTATAGTCATTCAGGTCGATAAGGTCATCTTTACCTAATTGCTGAACGAGATTACTTGCATCTATTTCCATTTTTGCCTTCCCGTCGAAATCATTGGAGACTTTACCATTCTTTCCCACTTTCTGAACAATAGGTCCTTGCTGCACTTTGTTATTATATTTCGCTACATAGCCATTACCGTAAATACCGGCAAGGGTAGGAGCGATCACTAAACTGATAATGCTCATCAATTTGATCAGGATATTCATTGATGGTCCTGATGTATCTTTAAATGGATCACCTACTGTGTCACCGGTTACTGAAGCTTTATGCGGCTCTGATTTTTTGTAAAACATCTCACCATTTATTTCAGCGCCTTTTTCAAAAGATTTTTTTGCATTATCCCAGGCACCACCTGCGTTATTCTGGAACATTCCCATGAGTACTCCACTTACAGTGGCACCTGCAAGAAACCCGCCCAATACTTCCGGGCCAAATCCAAAGCCAATGATTAATGGAGACAGCAGAGCTATTGCACCAGGCCAAAGCATTTTCTTTAAAGATGCCTGGGTAGAAATGGCCACACATTTATCGTATTCCGGTTTACCTGTACCCTCCATAATTCCCGGGATGGTACGGAACTGGCGGCGCACTTCTTCTACCATCGCCATAGCGGCTTCACCCACTGCGCGGATTGCCAGTGAAGAAAATAAGAAAGGTATCATAGCTCCCACGAACAGGCCGGCCAATACCGGAGCTTTATAAATATCAATACCGATCATTTCAAATCCATTATGATTTACTACACCTACATAGGCTGCAAACAAAGCCAGGGCAGTTAGTGCAGCAGATGCAATCGCAAAACCTTTACCCGTAGCTGCAGTGGTGTTTCCAACTGCATCTAGAATATCTGTTTTTTCCCGCACGTCTGCAGGTAATTCACTCATCTCTGCAATTCCACCTGCATTATCTGCAATAGGACCGAATGCATCAATGGCCAATTGCATGGCTGTAGTGGCCATCATACCTGCGGCCGCAATGGCTACTCCGTATAAACCGGCACACCAGTAAGACATATAGATACCTGCTGCCAATACCAGCATAGACAGGAAAGTACTTTCCAT
>JBKJUT010000009.1:0-5054 GCA_046590515.1 Ferruginibacter sp. | reverse complement strand
CCGTTTACCAAAACTAACTGCTTATGAGAAATTTGAAAATTTAATAGTCTTGACTTATTAATTACAAACCCGGTGCCAGAAATTCAGTAGAATGTTAAGTTTTCGTGAAGACTGTTTCCCATGCTGGCCTATTGTTGGGAGGTCAGCTTTTCAGCGTTTTCTGCAAATTGTAAAGCATCAATAAATTCTCCCACTTCGCCGTTGAGTACAGCATCCAGGTTATACACCGTCATCCCGATTCGGTGATCCGTCACACGACCCTGGGGGTAATTATATGTCCGGATTTTTGCGCTTCGGTCTCCTGTACTCACCAGGCTTTTACGCAAATGAGAAATGGCTTCCTCCTGTTTACGCACTTCTTCATCATATAACTTGGTCCGCATCATATCCATGGCTTTCTCCCTGTTGCCTAACTGGCTTCTTTCTGTTTGACATACCACCACCAGACCGGTAGGTTTGTGCGTTAAAAAAACCTTGGTCTCTACCTTGTTCACATTCTGTCCGCCTGCACCGCCACTCCTGGCAGTTTCCATTTTCACATCACTTTCTTTCAGTTCAAAATCCACTTCTTCTGCCTCCGGCATTACTGCCACAGTAACAGCGCTCGTATGTACCCGGCCACTGGCTTCAGTATCCGGCACGCGCTGCACACGGTGAACCCCGCTTTCAAACTTCATTGTACCATACACATCATCGCCTACTACCTCTATCTGAACTTCCTTATAACCTCCCACGGTTCCTTCGGATTCACTTAAGAGAAAGGTTTTCCATCCCTTTCTTTCACAATATTTCATATACATACGCAACAGGTCACCGGCAAACAGGGAAGCTTCATCTCCACCTGTACCTGCCCTGATTTCCAAAATGGCATTTTTCTCATCATAAGGATCTTTAGGGATCAACATATTCCGGAGATTCTTTTCCATGGTTTCTTTCCGGGCTTCCAGTTCAGGAAGTTCTGCCTTGGCCATTTCACGCATTTCTTCATCATCTCCATTCAATACTTCTTTATTGAAGTCCAGGTCTTCCAATAATTTGACAAACGAATTGCGTGCCTCCACGATCTTTTCCAGGCTGCGGTATTCTTTGCTCATGGCACTGAAGCGCCTGTTATCGCTTACCACATCAGGATTCGACAAGGCAACCCCCAGGTCATCGAATTTCGCTTTTATGGCATCTAATTTATCTAACATAGGTCTGTTTTAATCCGCCAGGTTCCTTCTTTTGGTATATATTTTTTACACCTGCCTGAACCTTTCATTTTATTATGCATATTTGTTCTGCGGGCTGCAAAATTACAGCATCTCAACCAATCACATTGTACAGAAAATTTAAAGGAGAAGCAATTTTTGATGGTAACACTTTATTACCTGCCAACCAGGTATTGGTATTACTGGAAGATGGCACACTGGAAGCCATTGTACCTATAGAGGAGGCAGGTGATGAAGTACGGGAAATTAAAGCCTGGCTTACCCCCGGGTTTATTAACTGCCATTGCCATATAGAATTAAGTTATCTCAAAGGTATAATTCCCCAGGGTACAGGTCTGGTTGATTTTGTACAGCAGGTGATGGCCAGGCGGGACTTTCCGGATGAAATTAAGTTATCAGCTATGCGCGCTGCTGCGCGGGAATTGTTTGAAGGAGGAACGGTAGCAGTAGGTGATATCTGCAACAGCACCGATTCACTGCTGCTAAAACAGGATAATCCTCTTTTTTGGCACAATTTCATAGAGGTAAGTGGATTCGTAGACCGTACTGCAGAAAGCCGGCTCCGGTCAGCTTTAGAGGTGAAGGAAGCGTTTGTTAGTGAGGGTTTGCCTGCCACCATAGTGCCACATTCGCCTTATTCGGTTTCCAAAGCACTGTTTGAATTGCTGAATGCGCAAAGCCAGGGAGAAATAATCAGTATTCATAACCAGGAAAGCCCGGCTGAAGACCCACTCTATTTAAATAAATCCGGAGACCTGTTGCAGTTGTACGAAAAGCTTGGCATAGATATCCGGGAATTTTCACCCACAGGTAAAAGCAGCTTCAGCTCCTGGCGGCCATATTTTAATAATGGCCAGCGAGTGATATCAGTTCACAATACCTTTATTTCGGCAGCAGACCTTGCCCTTGCCAACCAGGTATCATTCTGTCTTTGTATACAAGCCAACCGGTATATTGAAAATGCACTTCCACCTGTAGGTATGCTGTTGGATAACAAAGCTCATATTGTAATTGGAACAGACAGCTATGCCAGCAATACTTCTTTAAATATGTTGGAAGAAATGAAAAGCCTGCAAATGCATCATCCATTCCTGGCTACGGAAGTATTATTAAAATGGGCCACGAGTAATGGGGCAGCAAGCCTGGGTATTACTGACCGCTTTGGATCTTTTACCGTTGGCACCCGGCCGGGAGTAATTGCTATAGAACATTTGGAAAATAATAAACTGGTATCCTCTTCTGTTGCAATCCGCCTGGCCTGATCCCGTTCAGGAAAGCACCTCATGTAATACCTGCAGGGTTTTCATTTTCCCAAAATCCTGCAGGTGCAGTGCATAATAATCCTGGTACCGGCTCAGTAAATCCATTCTCTTTCCCCTGTTAAGCTTTACCTGTTCCAGTTCGTGGAATTGCATGATACGTAGTAACTCCGCCGTCACCTGGGCATCTTCGCCACTTAAGTAATGGGTATGGTGCGGCGGCTCATCCACAAACTGGCCTTCCACCAGGTCCAGGAAATGGGGGTCCATCCCCGTGGCGGGCTCGCTGAAACGAAATCCCAGGAAGTGGGGTAAGTGTAAGGCAAAGTAGAGAGGGAGGTTGGCGGCTGTACCTGGAGTGGCTTCATCTAACCGGGTAAGGGCATCTTCGCTGAAATAATAAAGGTTGCTGTGCTGTTCGGGCTGGCGGAGTACTTTGTATAATAATTCTACCATGTATAATGCAATGCTGTTACGTATCACGTCACTGAATAAGTGTTGAAATACACCTGCCCAATTACTCTCTTTGATACGTTGCATCGACTTCATTTCATTGTGATACACCTCAAGGTCGAGAATAGCCGCCGGTTGGTACAGGATGGCCCGGGCCCCTGATTTTTTGGTGGTACGCACCCCGTTTACCATATAGGTCTGCACCCCGAATAGTTCAGTAAAGATGGTAACCACCAGGCTGGTTTCTCCATATTTAAGCGTGCGTAAAACAATGCCCCGGGTCTTGTGCGTCATATTCTTCAAACATACTGCGTTATTTAAGGATAAGACCTTCAAAACAACTTTCTTTGCAAAATTATCTTTGCCGGTTTTAAATGGCTGGCTTACATCTAAAACACGGTTTTCATGTGGCAATATTTAGGAAAGTTGGTAATCAGGTACAGGTTCCTGTTTTTGATAGCCTTTGCAGCGGTCACAGCCCTGATGGCTTTTTATGCTTCTAAAGTAAAACTGAGCTATGAATTTTCGAAAGCTATTCCGGTAGACAATCCCAAATACAAAGACTACCTCGCTTTCAAACAAAAATTTGGCGATGATGGCAATATGCTGGTAATAGGAATACAAACTCCCGCTTTCTTCAGCCAAAAAATTTTTGCGGCTTACCAGGAGATGGATGATTCCCTTAAGAAAGTACCAGGAGTAGAAAACAGCCTGAGTATTCCCGGTGCAGTTTTGTTGGTTAAAGACAGTGCTACCGAAAAGTTGCAGGCTACGCGGATTTTTGAGCAGCGCCATACTTCCCAATCCACCCTCGATACACTGGCGGCTGCGTTTTACAACCTGCCGTTCTATAGGTCTTTATTATATAATCCTGAAACACATGCTTACCTGATGGGGGTTCATATCAATAAAGATATATTGGTTACCCCGGAACGGTCAAAAGTGGTAGATGATATTTCGCGTATTACAGGCAAGTTTCAATCTGTTACCGGAATAGAAACTCATGTGAGTGGTTTGCCTTTGATCCGGACGGTAGTAGCCAACCGTATCCGGGATGAAATGAAACTGTTTTTGGTAGGGTCACTGGTGCTGAGTATCCTTATTTTACTTTTGTTCTTCCGTTCCTTAAGTACCACGCTGCTATCCCTTGCCGTGGTGATAACCGGTGTCATTTATTCATTGGGACTTACCTACCTGCTGGGTTATAACATTACGTTGCTCACGGCGCTGATTCCTTCACTGGTAGTGGTAATAGGTATCCCGAATTGTATTTATTTTATCAACAAGTATCACACTTCCTTTCAGCAAAGCCAACACAAGGAGCAGTCTTTGGTTGAAATGGTAAAGAAGATGGGAGTAGTCACTTTGTTCTGCAATATTACTGCTGCCATCGGTTTCGCGGTGTTTGCTTTCACCAAGAGCGCCATCCTGCGGGAGTTCGGTATGGTAGCGGGTTTGAGCATTATGGCCATCTTTTTCATTTCATTCATATTGTTGCCAGCTGTGCTGAGTTTATTACCTCCGCCGCGGCCGGTGCAATTGAAGTATCTCCACAATAAATGGGTAACTGCTTTTTTGGGCCGGTTAGAAAACTGGGTGTTTAATTACCAGAAGCCCGTGTTGATCATCACCTCGGTAATGCTCATTGCGGCAGTGGCCGGTATGTTTCGCCTGCAAACTGTTGGACATATTGTAGATGACCTGCCGGTGAAGGATAAAATTTACAGCGACCTGGCATTTTTTGAAAATAATTTTCATGGAGTGATGCCACTTGAGATCGTGATCCACGCCAAAAAAGGAAATGGCTTAAGAACGCTGGACGCTTTTGAAAAGATAGATTCGCTGGATATGTACATCGCTTCTCAAAAGGAAATGAGCAAGCCTTTATCGCTGGCAGAAGGATTGAAGTTTGCCAAGCAGGGCTTCTATGAAATGGATTCTGCCCAGTACCTGATGCCGAATGCATTTGACGGAGCTTTTGTGGCAGACTATTTAAAACCAGGCAAGGATACCGGCGGCAGCAATAACTTTTCCACTATGATGCGGTCATTTATCGACAGCAATAAGAGCAATACCCGTATCAGTGTAAGCATGGCAGATGTGGGCACGCAAAAGTTACCCTACCTGTTGG
>JBKJUT010000175.1:0-2782 GCA_046590515.1 Ferruginibacter sp. | reverse complement strand
TTTGAAACCTTCATTCAAGGCGGCACTCTTGCCATAATTACGCTGGAAACGAATTCCTTTTACGGCGATGTATTCATGACGGAGCCGGGTAATTACATCCCAGGATTCATCGGTGCTTCCATCATCAATCATAATGATCTCGTAACTGTATTTATTCTGTTGCATTACGCGATCTATCCACGCCGTT
This sequence comes from Ferruginibacter sp., assembly GCA_046590515.1. Lineage (GTDB taxonomy): Bacteria > Bacteroidota > Bacteroidia > Chitinophagales > Chitinophagaceae > Ferruginibacter. The sequence continues at coordinate 2,595 of JBKJUT010000175.1, read as the reverse complement.
AATTCAGGCAGGGATTCCTCTTCATTAAACAATGGTATTACAATTGAAAGATCCATACGTGCAGTTTGCTAATCTAATTTTGTATTGGTGTAGGATGTATGATCAGGGTCCAGGTCTCTTCCCTTCGTTTTTATTAATATACCTGAGGTTACCGCCGTCACCAGCCCACCTATCACCAGGTATCCGAAAATGGCAGAGGAGGTAAGCATTATTACAAAATAATCCCTGGCGCTTAACACTTTTGAATCAATCTCCGCAGGAGTAAAATTTCCTTTCAACTCAAGGTCAGCCCGGTAGTTACGGGCCATTTCTTCACGCAGGCCTGGATCCGATTTCAGGAATATGTAGGTAAAGCTTACCATTACCAGGGTAACTACAATGAAGCATTTAAACCCCTGTGAAAAATAATTCCGGAATGAACGGATCGCATGTGGCATTTTACTGTAATGTACAATTGTATAAACTACACCTGCCACATATACTGCATAGGTCAGGTATTGCAGGTTGTTATCAAAACTGTGCATCGTGTAATAAATGCCAAGTGACATAGCCACCATAATAAGCCCAGTGGCCAGACCAACATATGTTGGATTAAGATTTCTCATTATTGATCGCTATTTTAGTCTGGTTAATAATTCCGATTACTTTGCCGGTTAACTCTTTTCCCACAAATGCGTTATTAGCCGAAACGGAACGGGTCATTGCTTTGGTAAAAATATAGGTTTCAAACGGATTATAAAAGGTAAGGCAGGCCGGGCTTCCTTCTTTTATTTCAGGAACAGTAAGACCAAATATTTTACGCGGACGTGTGGTTAACTGTTCAATTAATGTGTGTGACCCGGGAGAAAGCGCGTTGACAACCCCGAACAAACTTTCAAGACCAGTCATACCCGGGTGAGCGAATTCAAATTCACATGTTTTATCATCCCAGTGTTCCGGTATATGATGAGATGCCAGGCAATCAATTACCCCATCCTTTACAGCCTGTTGAATGGCCAACATATCGTGCCTTGTGCGTAAAGGAGGATTCACTTTTAAATTAGTATCATAACCTGCCAGGTCTTCATCATTAAAATAGCAATGATATGGAGTGGCAGAACAACTGATTTGCAAATCCTGCTCTTTGGCGCGCCTGATCAATTCCACTCCTTTTGCGGTAGAGATACCCGTGAGATGCAATTTAGATTTTGTGTATGCCAGCAGTTCAATGTCCCTGGCAATTGCTAACTCTTCTGATATTGCAGGCTTGCCCGGTAGCCCCAGACGTGTGCTCATGATACCTTCATTCATTAATCCACCCTTCCGTATAGAAGTATCATCCGGCACCTGGATAATTGTGGCTCCGATCGCAGAAACATATTGCAGCGCTTTTAATAAAAGCCCGGCATCCTGTATAGGGTGTATCCCATCACTAAAAGCTATGGCACCCCCGGCATACATATCATACATTTCGGAGAGGCTTTTCCCTTCTCCATTGTTCGTAACCACGGCTATGGGATGAATATTTACTGCCAGCGAACTGCTTTTCTGCACTACATATTCAACCTGGCTTTTTGTTCCAATAACGGGTTGAGTATTGGGAATGATCATTACATCTGTATAACCACCGGCAGCGGCGGCGGCAGAACCACTCACCAGGGTCTCTTTGTGAGGAGCACCCGGGTCGGAGAATTGGGCAAAAACATCCATCCAGCCAAGGCTAACGTGCAACCCTGGTGTATCTATAATAAGATCAGCTTCATCAGTTAACTGTGGGTTGATTTTTTGAATAATCCCTTCTGCAATAAAAATATCATTTATTTGTCCGTGAAAAGGAGAGGAGGGACATATTATGGTGGCTTGCTTTATTAAAACCTTCATTCTGTAAAAGTTGTGCAAATATCATAAAAAAAGCTGAGGATGCAACATTCTCCCATATTGCAGCCCTTTGGTTAAATGTAGAATGAAAATGAAGCTGATGTTTTGCAATTATATAATAAGCCAGTACTTTTGGCCTCACATTTTTTTCGGGATGTAGCGCAGCCCGGTAGCGCACACGTCTGGGGGGCGTGGGGTCGCAAGTTCGAATCTTGTCATCCCGACTAAAATAGACAAGGTGGGGTTTACTCCACCTTGCTTGTTTTTATTTCCCTCTGAAATGTCCTTCACTGCTGCAATTCCCTGAAATACAAGATTTATTTTTGTGGTTCAAAATAAGCCCGTTTGGTTATTAACGCAAACTCTTTCAGGAAAATATAGTTTATTAAAATTTTCTTAGGTCTTTGTTTCCCTGGAAGCCCATGCTGTCGGTAGTTTGGTAGAAAAATGTCAATGCCGCAGAAAAGTAACCTGTTGAAACCTGCATTTACCAGTTGTGAAATCCGGTATATAGATAATCCTGATCCCTAAAAAGTGGCACTTATTGTGATTACCTATTATTATAGATTTCTTTTTTTATTAAATTTCTTCTACATTTTGTAAAAATAATGCCGTCATGGAATCCAATCTAATCAACCTCTTTCTGGATCAGAGCAGTTAACTTATTTGGATATTTGATAGTGACTTCCAATTATTTTATGCAAATAAAAGGTAACTAAACTCTGTAAAAACTGTGAT
>JBKJUT010000229.1:0-7118 GCA_046590515.1 Ferruginibacter sp. | reverse complement strand
GCAGCCGAAAGTTGAAAACCTGTTTCTTGACTGCGGGGCACGGAATAAAAAAGAAGTGGCTGCGCTGGGAATTCATATAGGTGCCGTGGTTACTTATGAAGAAGGGTATGATGAACTGGCACACAATTACTTAATCGGACGTGCCTTTGATAACCGTATAGGCGGCTTTATGATAGCCGAAGTTGCCCGGATGTTAAGGCAGACGAAAAAGAAGTTACCCTACGGCCTATACGTAGTAAATGCAGTTCAGGAAGAAATCGGTTTAAGAGGCGCGGAAATGATTGCACGGCGGATAAAGCCTGATATTGCTATTATTACTGATGTGACTCATGACAGCACTACTCCAATGATTAATAAATTTATTGAGGGTGAATGTGAATGTGGCAAAGGACCTTCACTTTGTTATGGCCCTGCCGTACATAATAAGCTGCTTACTTTTGTCGAGGATATTGCTGTAAAAAAAGGCATTCCTGTTCAAATGCGCACCGTAAGCCGGAGTACGGGTACAGATACCGAATCATTTGCTTATGCCAATGATGGTTGCCCGTCAGTCCTGATTTCCATCCCCCTGCGCTATATGCATACTACAGTTGAAATGATCCATAAAGATGATATTGAAAATACAGTTCACCTCATGTATGAAACCCTGGTAAATTTAACTCCGAAAACTAATCTTGATTATTTTAAATTATAATTTTTATCCAGGAGGTATGAATGACGACGGGAAATATATAAAATTGTTCGGACTGATAATGGCAACGGTGATTGGCTTCCTGTTGACATTGTTACTCATATTTTTTGTTATCAGGCTGTTATTCGGGATGGTGAACGGAATTTCCTGGATATCCTACTTTTATTCCTTACTTGTTTTATCGGTGCCTCCTGCAATAATTATTTCAGCTTTTATGATTTTACTGTGGAGAACCAGGACCCATGCCTATGGAATAGCGCGTTTGCTTTCTTACATTTTAATATCAGCCTGCCTGTTTTCCTGGATAACAGTATTTGTGACAGATGTAATTGCATTTTTCCAAAAGCCGGGTTATGATGTGATGGATTACAATAGTTGGGGCTTGCTGTTCATTGCGGGTAGTGTGGGTACCTTATTCCTGGTTGGTATTCTCCAGGCATTATCCACTCCCCGGGAAGAGGACTGGCTGGAGCGCCATAACAGGTTACATCCCTGAAAAAAATATTCCTCCTGAGGAATCAGGAGGAATTTTCTTTAACCCTTATTACAACCAACATACTAGTTGCTTGAATTGATTTACGAATTAGTTGGAAGGTTAGATTTATTACATAAGCGCAATTTCCAGAACCTGTAACATTGTCTTCACATAGTGGAATTTTACTCCTTTTATATAACTGGGATTGATTTCCAGCACATCTTTTTCGTTTTGGGAACAGAGTATGATTTCTTTAATTCCTGAACGCCGGGCTGCCAGCACCTTTTCTTTAATTCCTCCTACCGGCAATACCTGCCCGCGTAAAGTAATTTCACCCGTCATAGCTAAATAAGGTTTAATCCTGCGGCCTGTAAGTGCACTGGCAAGAGCACTCATCATAGTGACTCCTGCACTCGGCCCGTCTTTTGGTACAGCACCCTCAGGGACATGGATATGCGCAGTTTTATGATTCAGTATATCCGGATCCACCCCGATCTTACGCGCATTGGCCTGCAGCCAGGTAAGGGCTGTACTTGCACTTTCTTTCATAACCTGGCCCAGGTTACCCGTAAGTTTCAATTCTCCTTTGCCATCAATAAGTTGAGCTTCAATAAATAGTATATCGCCTCCCACATAGGTCCAGGCCAATCCTACAGCTACACCGGCCATATTAGCCATCTTGTAAGATTCATTACTGTACCTTGGTTTGTTTAATATTCTTTCTACATCGTTATTGGTAACAGTTGCTTTAAGTTTTCCTTTGGTAACAAGTTCTTTCGCCTGGTTACGCATAATGCTGGCCAACTGCCTGTCAAGTTCACGTACCCCGCTTTCACGGGTATAATCAGAAATGATCTTCTCTATAACAGTATCACTCATTTTAAAACTCAGCGGTTTTAATCCATGCATCTCTTTTTGCTTTGGAATAAGATGACGACGGGCAATTTCAATCTTTTCTTCCACCGCGTAACCACTCAGATCAATAATTTCAAGCCTGTCGCGCAGGGCAGGTTGAATGTTGCTGACATTATTGGCTGTAGCAATAAATAAAACCTTGCTCAGATCATATTCCAGCTCCAGGTAATTATCGTAAAAGGTGTTGTTTTGCTCAGGATCTAACACTTCCAGCAAGGCAGAAGAAGGATCGCCGCGGTTATCGCTGCCTACCTTATCAATTTCATCAAGTATCATTACAGGGTTACTTGATTTTACTTTGCGGATAGACTGGATGATCCTGCCAGGCATGGCACCAATATAAGTTTTACGGTGTCCCCTGATTTCACTCTCGTCATGAAGTCCACCCAGGCTTACCCGCACATATTTTCGATGTATTGCCGAAGCGATGCTTTTACCAAGGCTTGTTTTGCCGATACCCGGAGGGCCAATGAAACAGAGAATAGGACTTTTCATATCTCCTTTCAGTTTTAATACTGCCAGGTATTCCAGTATTCTTTCCTTTATCTTATTCATGCCATAGTGATCATGATCAAGAATTTTCTTTGCTTTTTTCAGATCATACTGGTCGTGTGTATATTCCTCCCAGGGCAGGTCAAGCATCAGGTCTAGATGATTATATACAATTGAATAATCCGGGGTAGAAGGATGCATCCTTTCCAGTTTTTCTGTTCCCTTAGTGAACATATCTTTCGCCGCTTTTGGCCAGATTTTAGTCTCGGCCTTTTTCTGCATTTCTTTTATCTCTGCCACATTATCTCCACCTAATTCATCTTTAATGGCCTTCATTTGCTGCTGGAGGAAATATTCTCTTTGCTGCTTGTCAAGTTCTGCCCTGGTTTTGTTTGTTACTTTATTTTTTAATTCTGCGTATTGCAATTCAGTATGCATCAGGCTCATTAATAATTCTGCCCTTGCTTTAATGTTACTGATCTCCAGTAATTGTTGCTTTTGTTTAATATCACTATTGAGATTGCTGCTGACAAAATGAATCAGGAAAGATGGGTTCTCTATATTTTTTAAGATGATTGCAGCTTCGCTCGGGAGGTTAGGCGATAAACCTACTATCTGTCCCGCGAGATCTTTAATACTTCCTACCATGGCCTTAAAATCCGGATCATCAACCAGGTTGGTTTCTTCCAGCACTTTCACTTTAGCCTTAAAATACGGATCATCAGAAGTGATCTCTTCGATTTTAAATCTTTTACGCCCCTGAATAATTATGGTGGTTCCGCCATCAGGCATTTTAATCATTTTCACCAACTTGGCAACAGTGCCTATATCTTCCAGATCACTGACAACCGGTTCTTCCACACTACTGTCTTTTTGCGCCACAACTCCTATCAATTTGTCAGCCTTATATGCATCTGTAACTGCCTTAATACTTTTATCCCTTCCAACAGTTATTGGTATTACCACCCCGGGAAACAGTACGGTATTACGTAAGGGTAATATGGGAAGTTCGCCCGGGATGCTTTGCCCATCCTCGTTCTGGTCATCATCTTCATTCAATGGAATTATCGGCATAAATTCCATTTCCTCCTCTGTCCTGTCTAAAAAATATTGTGTATCCATGGTAAAAGTTAGTTCGTCAATATGACAAAATTAGCCAGTTATTTGCGTAATTTTTGGCGGATGTTATAATGGTCAATTATGGTGCCAGAGGAAAATTACTGCCAATACAGATAAACAGCTGCTTTCAGGCGACTACAATCCTTAAAAAATGATGTCTTATTTTTGCGGGTATGGACATCAGTTGTACTGTAAAGGAACAGGAGATTTTGCAAATCATAGGTGAGGCAGCCCGGGAGTTAAATGTTCCATGTTTCATCATAGGAGGTTTTGTGCGTGATAAAATATTGCAAAGACCTACAAAGGATATGGATATTGTATGCATTGGCGATGGTATTAACCTGGCTACCCAGGTCTCCGGTAAATTAAAGCCAAAGCCCCAGGTCAACTTTTTTAAAAATTTCGGTACAGCTCAAATTGTAACCGGGGACCTTGAAATCGAGTTCGTGGGCGCAAGAAAGGAAAGTTATTCTTATGACAGCAGGAAACCGGTGGTAGCACCCGGTACCATGGAAAACGACCAGGACCGTCGCGATTTCACTATAAATACATTGGCAATAAGTCTTAATGAAACTGATTATGGCAGATTGCAGGATCCCTTTGGTGGAATCAGTGACCTGGGAAAAAAATTGATACGCACCCCGCTGGAACCCGGGATCACCTTCAGCGATGATCCCTTGCGGATGATGCGTGCTGTCCGGTTTGCTTCCCAGCTTCAATTCAGCATCTATCCTGATACGTTACAATCTATATCAGATAATGCCCACCGGATCAGAATTGTCAGTGGTGAACGTATCGCCGAAGAGCTGAATAAAATATTACTTTCAGAAAAGCCCTCGATCGGCTTCGACCTTCTATACAAAACCGGGTTGCTGGAAATTATTTTTCCCCAAATGACTGCACTGGCGGGTGCAGAATACATAGATGGCAAAGGTCATAAAGATAATTTCTATCACACCCTGCAGGTTGTCGACAATATTTCTGCCACTACAGATGACCTTTGGTTGCGCTGGGCTGCCGTTTTGCATGATATTGCCAAGCCTGTAACAAAGCGTTTTGAAGAAGGTCATGGCTGGACTTTTCATGGGCATGAAGTAGTAGGTGGCCGGATGGTGCCGCGTATCTTTGCCCAGCTTAAATTGCCGCTAAACGATAAAATGAAATTTGTAAGAAAACTGGTAGAGCTCCACTTGCGGCCAATCAGTCTTACAAAAGATACTATAACGGATTCCGCTATACGAAGACTTCTTTTTGATGCCGGGGATGACCTGGATGCCCTTATGCTTTTATGTAATGCAGATATCACTTCGAAGAATAAGCTGAAAGTAAAACGTTACCTCGAAAACTTTGAACTGGTAAGGCAGCACTGCACCGAGGTAGAGGAAAAAGATCATATCCGGAACTGGCAACCCCCGGTGACCGGGGAGATGATTATGAAAGAATTCAACCTGCCTCCGGGCCGGGAAGTGGGAATTATTAAAAATGCCATTCGCGAAGCCATTTTAGATGGTATTATTTCAAATGATTATGCATCTGCACATGCATTCATGATCAATAAGGCACAAGAGCTGGGAATCAGGAGTTGATTGGCTTGAATATAACATTCACTGGCCATTATTTTGCAGACATACTTCATCGGAACAGTATATCACTTAAATAAAATCCTTAATTTTGAAACATGGCAATTTTACGCTTTAGAATATATTGGGAAGATGATGAAAGTACCTATCGCGATATAGCGATCCGGCATTCCCAGACCTTCCAGGACCTGTACCTGGCGATTCTTAAAAGTTACGAATTCGATAACAAGCACAAAGCCACGTTTTACCGCAGTAATGACAGTTGGCAGCGCGGACGTGAAATCACTTTTGAGAAATATGATAAAGACTATAAGGCGGAACCGCTTATAATGAGTGAAGTTACTATCGGCAGTGAAATACGTGATCCTAACCAGAAATTCGTATTTGAATACGATTTTAATAAAAACTGGCATTTCATGATTGAATTGATCAATGTGGATAAGGAAGAGAACAAAAAAATTACTTATCCCACTTGTATCAGAACCGAAGGAATAGCACCCAGCCAGTATGGAACCAAGGGATTAGTTGACAGCCGGCTCGCGGAAATGGAAGAGAAATACGATCTGCAGCCGGATGCAATGAAAGATGGTTTTGGTGAGGAGGGGGAAGATGAAGGTGTTGAAACCGATGGTGCTGAAGAGGCTTCCACGGATGAATCTAACGACGGATTTTAAATTAACCCGGTTCTTTACAAGCCGGTGTATATATGCATAAAACCTGTATCATTGTTGCGGGTGCCACCGCAGTGGGAAAGACCGATCTTTCTATTGAACTTGCCCAGGCTTATTCAACAGATATTATTTCTGCGGATAGTCGTCAATGTTACCGTGAACTCCATATTGGAGTAGCGAAGCCGGCACCGGCCGATCTCTTGAAAGTCTCTCACTATTTTATCGATAGTCATTCCATTACTGAGGAAGTTAGTGCTGCCGGGTTTGAAAATTATGCCCTGGCTGCCGTTACTGAAATTTTTAATACAAATGAGTATGCCATAATGGTTGGAGGTACCGGCCTTTACATCCGCGCTTTTGCAGAGGGGCTCGACCAGATTCCAACTGTGGATGCTTCCCTCCGCCAGGAAATCAGGGATGGCTACCAGCTTCACGGATTACCCTGGTTGCAGAATGAAATCAAAATAAAGGATCCCTTATATTATGCCACCGGCGAGGCAGAAAACCCGCAGAGATTAATGCGTGCATTGGAAGTAATAATGAGTACTGGCCAATCTATAAATACTTTCCGTACGGGAACTCAAAAACAACGGGATTTCAACATAATAAAGATAGGGTTGGAATTGCCCCGTGATATTTTATATGAGCGCATAAACAACAGGGTTGACCAGATGATGCAGGCAGGTTTATTAACAGAGGCGCAGACCCTGTTGCCGATGAAAGAACTCAATGCACTCCAAACAGTAGGCTACCGTGAATTATTTGATTATCTCAGTGGCAAAATTACCTTAAACGCTGCTGTACAATTAATAAAACAGCACACCCGGCATTACGCAAAGCGGCAGATGACCTGGTTTAAAAAGGATCCCGGTTTTACCTGGTTCAATGCGGCAGATTCTACGCTGGCAGCAGAAATCCATGAGCATGTTGAAAAAAAAATTATACATAAACGTTAGAACTAAAGTTTTATTCCGATTGTAGCCGCCACATTCCCCTGAATCTGCTTAATGGAGGCATACGTGTTCAACTTATCCTGCAGGCGATATGGGAAATCTGCATCTTTTTCCAGGTGGTGAACATAAGTGAGGTCAATAAAAAAACCCTTGTTGCGATACCCCAACCCTCCGCTTAACAGCATTTTGCGGGCACTCAATTGTTTGTCTTTATATGGATTG
>JBKJUT010000041.1:0-3862 GCA_046590515.1 Ferruginibacter sp. | reverse complement strand
AAAACAAACCTATACCCATGATCCATTTCGGTCTATGATGCTGTTTCCCCGTCGGGAGTCTGGCCGGGCATCAGAAAGTTTTATGTCCATCCATGATAACACCCGCCATTACACCCCGGAATTTGTGAGCCTCCTGCAACCATACTATTTATACCTATGAGTTTACTGCCCTGCGTATTCCTTCATGTATTGGTAACCGGGAGTAAGCCTGCCTGAGGATACAATAGTGGCGTTTTCAAGTACGGTACTAGATCCTTTTACCAGGTCAGGCAAAATAAATTTAATAAGCTGTTCTCCAAAATAGCGGCTCGCATCCCGCGGTAATTCATTCGGCAGGTTGCCTACAGCCATAATATCAATGGATCCGGCGAGGTAAGGTTCCGTCTTTTTGGAGGATTGCTTATCTACACCATAAACCGGCTCTTCGATAGTAGAATCGCCGAGATTACACGGCACGGAGCCATTTTTGTCATCTGTTACATCAGCGATCACCTGTACACGGAAGCCAGGACCGTTGATATCTGACATTTCAAACAAGCGTGGAATTTTTTCTTCCCAATACACCCCGTTTAACAGGAGATCGGTATGAGGAAGGTATTTTTGAAAACGCGACTGGTAAAGCTGGGGATTGGTATGAAAATCATCACGGTTGTAACTGCCGTCGCTTTTTTTCTCATAAAGGTCTGCTCCTTTTAAATGCACGTAAACCGGGTAGGCAAAGGATTTGGCCAGGTAATCATCCGGCTCCACTTCATGTATTCCCATCAGGTTCATTATTTCCAGTAGGCCATGAGCTACCCTGCCACTACCTGTAATAGCGATTTTCATTTTCGGTAATAACAGGCCGAAATAACTATGAATGAGGTATTGAAGATTTTTACCTGAGTTAACTCTCTGTAAAGAATAGGCGCCCGTGCGTTTGCCGTATGCCATCATGCCATTATGTGCACCCACCACCCCGGCAAAAAATCCAAACCCAATGATACGGGTGCCATCTTCATGTTCCAGGCATTCATAATCTATTAATGTGATTTGCTTTTCAATAATGGCCTGTAATAATTTCTGATTAGAGGCCTGTAATTTTTTAGTATGGGAAAAGAATAAATAGGTTTTATGGGGAATAAGCATGTTTATCGGCACTTCTTTTATCCCAAGCAGTATATCACAACCCGATAAATCCTCTACCAGCTCTACCCCAGCCAACAGGTATTCCCTGTCGGTGAAGCAGCGGGTAGGACTCGGCTGTACCAGGACTGCCACTCCCGGCAGGTTTTTAAAAATCCATTTACATTGTGCGGGAGTTAAAGCCACCCTGTTATCTGCAGGAATTTTACCTTCCCTGATTAGTCCTAATTTCAAGTTTATCAGTTTTATATTGGCAATTTACGTTACAGAACTGAACAGCGGGTCTTACATTTGCCAGATGAATTATTTTGAATTATTTGACCTGCCTTTTGCTCCTTCAATAGATCCGGCCATGATCAGCCGGAAGTATCACCAGTTACAAAAATCTTTTCACCCCGATTTTCATTCCCAGTCTTCCGAACAGGAAAAAGAAGATATGCTGCAGCAATCTGCCTCCGTCAATAAAGCATATAAAATATTCAGAGATACCGACCTGACACTGGCTTATTTTTTAGAGGTTGCTGGTGTTATTACCACAGATGAAAAATATAACCTGCCTCCTGATTTTTTAATGGAAATGATGGAACTTAATGAAACGCTTACCGAAGACCCGGAGCTCGCCACCAGCCAGGTTAAAGACTTTCAAAAAAACCTGCTGGAAGAAGTGAAACCATTGATTGAAAATTACAGGTCTGATGTTACCGATGATGCCGGATTACAACAACTGAAAGCCTACTATTATAAGAAAAAATATTTAAACCGTATTTTGGACAGGTTGGCTGATTAATGTAATATTGCACCCCTGCAGTAAGCGTACTGCAGCAGGCTGAAAGGCCGAAAAAAATGCCCAGATGGCGGAATTGGTAGACGCAACAGACTCAAAATCTGTCGTTCGCAAGGATGTGCAGGTTCGATTCCTGTTCTGGGCACCACGCCGGAGATTTTCTCCGGCTTTTTTATGCTTATACAATTTCAAATCCTTGCATGCTTTAACTTATTTACCAGCGTAAAGTTCCACACTGGTGGATGGGCATCTCCCACCTGGAATGCTGTTATAGTTTTATAATCTTCTGTTGGACTACATTATCCGGGCTGCTAATTCTTATAGAATAAATACCTGGTGACCATTTATGTAATCCAACCAACTCAAAAGTGTTGTTGCCTTTCCTGCCCTCTATACTTTCCGAATAATAAATCCTGCCGGTTAGGTCAAATACTTGTACAGAAAGAGTAACGGCCTTATTGACTAGTATGTTAAGACTTATTTTTTCAGTAAAAGGATTTGGAGACACTTTACTTACCAGGATATCTGAAAGTTGATTGCCAATCAGCACTACCAATTTGCTGTAAGTATATTTATTATCATTGTCAACCAACTTCAGTCGGTAGTAGTTTGCATCAGTTAGAGGATTAATATCTGAAAAGTTATAGTTATTCTTTGTATTGGTTAGACCAGTGGCCTGGACCACTCCAATCTTTTTGAAAGAAAGGCCATTATAACTATGCTCAATCTCAAACCGGTTTATGCCAGATTCATTTTCCGTTACCCATTCCAATAATACATTTTTCGCTTCTTTTTTACCTGTAAACCGGATAAGGCTTAAAGGAAGTGGTGCGGAGTTTACCACCACGGCAGATGCAGCTGAAACTTCAGAACAAACTGTTACTCCAGTCAGAGAAGTAGCATTTACTTTTACTTTGTAGGTTCCTGGGTTTTTAAAAGCATCTGTGGTTAATACCAGGCTGCCATTCATGCTGGCCCATTTACCCTGGCCAAAAGATTGCCCTGTGGCAGAATCAGACAGCGCATAAAAAGTGCCAGCGGCCGCGTTTGAGACTGTAACACTTATATTCTGGTACTGGTTTACGTTATTACTGCTCATGGAGTAAAGAGGCACCACCGGGGCAGGCGTACATATAACAGCAAGTGCGGATGTCGGGCAGGCAGTTTCCTGCTTGCTGGTCTCCTGTATTCCTATAGATAACACACCATTCGGGTACAAAGTATTTGAAGGAGTAGTATTTACCGTAATTGGCCCCCAACCGGTAGTGTTAGTTGAAGCATTTCCTATATACTGGCCATCTAAATACAGGTTTACATTTGTGGAGGAGAAAGTACCGGTAAGTGTACCGGATATACTGGCTGCTCCAGGAGAAACGGGTCCGTTTATGGCTCCGCACCTTCCTGCCGGTGATCCGGTGACGGCTGAATACGTTGCAGAATTGATACTGGTACCACATATGCCGTTTTGGGCATTAACAAAATAGGATGCGGCAGTAACTGAATTATACAAAGCTGGTGTAGTACCTGCATTGCCGGTGGACCAGGTGCCATTAGCCTGTACCGTAGTAGTTGCAACTAAAGTATTGGGAGTCGAATATACTCTAACGGTAGTTCCGGCCGGTTCCGTCGAGATACCGGTAACAGGTGCCCCGGCTGTTAGTTGATTGTTGTTATCTGCATTTATCAAAGGGGATTGGGTAAAACAGCCAACTATATAAGTGAGGGTCTGGTTTGAACACTTGCTTGTTCCTACCACTCCTGTATTTAATTCCACAACAATGTATAATGGCTGCCCGGCTAAAAGAACAAGTCCTGAAAACGTAAATGCACCCCCTATGGCTGTAGTCGTTTGTACGTTAGTACCGTTCACATATAAAAATACGGAAGCATTCGCATCGGTAGTACCGCTGATGCTGGTAGTAGCCGTAGTAAATACCGCATTGCCTGGAGTGG
>JBKJUT010000039.1:0-3269 GCA_046590515.1 Ferruginibacter sp. | reverse complement strand
AAAAAGAGTGATAGTCAGTACCTACCAGAGTGTAACCGGTACAGGGGTTAAAGCCGTGGAACAAATGATGAATGAACGCAAAGGCATTAAGGGTGAAATGGCTTACAAATACGAAATAGACATGAATGCCATACCTCATATTGATGTGTTTCTGGAAAACGGCTATACCAAGGAAGAAATGAAAATGGTGAATGAGACCAGGAAGATTATGGGCGATCCTTCTATTCAACTAACAGCTACCTGTGTACGTATTCCAACCATGGGCGGTCATAGTGAAAGCGTAAACATTGAATTTGAAAATGAATTTGAATTAACCGAGGTGAGAAAGATCCTGGAGAGCGCACCAGGCGTCACTTTACAGGACGATATTGACCGGTTCATTTATCCCATGCCTCTCACTGCACACGATAAAGACGACACCTTCGTAGGTCGCTTACGCCGCGATGAAAGCCAGGCCAATACTTTAAACTGCTGGATAGTAAGTGATAATTTACGTAAAGGAGCAGCTACCAATGCCATCCAGATAGCAGAAACACTCCTGCGCTTACAAATTATTGGTGATTAACTGATCGTCCAGGTTTCCCGTCCACGCAGCAATTTATCAAGATCACCTTTTCCTTTTTGAGCAATTGTTTCCTGCACCTGCATAGCCAATACATCCTCGTAACAGGCACGATCGGTTTCGTAAAAAACTCCAAAGGGGCGTGGTAAGTGGCCCTGCAGATTGGGATCATCGAACATGCGGGTAAGTATCTGCGCCTTGTAAAAATCTCTTTCATCATGAATCCAAAGGTCACTTTCAGAGACTCCTTCACCTGCTTGTACCACCACAGGTTTGAACCCATCAAGCCGGATACCTTTGTCGCGGTTGGCACCGAATACCAATGGTTTTCCCTGTTCAAGAAAAAGGCCTTCTTCCGGTTTGGAACTCTTTTCGGTAAACACTTCAAAAGCGCCGTCGTTGAATATGTTACAATTCTGGTATATCTCCAGGAATGAGGTTCCTTTGTGCCCATTGCTCCTCAATAACATCTGCTGCAGGTGCTTGGGATCGCGGTCCATACTGCGTGCAATAAAACTGGCATCCGCCCCCATGGCTAATGCCAATGGGTTGAAAGGGTGATCTATACTTCCCAGCGGTGTACTTTTTGTAACTTTTTTTTCTTCTGAGGTGGGTGAATATTGTCCTTTTGTCAATCCATAAATCTGGTTATTAAACAGCAGGATATTTACATCAAAGTTGCGTCGCAACAAATGAATGGTGTGATTTCCTCCAATGCTAAGTCCATCACCATCTCCTGTAACAATCCACACACTCAGTTCGGGCCGCGCCGCTTTCAACCCACTGGCTACCGCAGTTGCACGACCGTGAATACTATGCATCCCGTAAGTATTCATATAATAAGGGAAACGGCTACTGCAACCAATTCCAGATACAATCACAATATTTTCCCTTGGAATACCCAGGCCAGGCATAACTTTCTGCACCTGTGCCAGGATAGAATAATCTCCGCATCCCGGGCACCACCTTACTTCCTGGTCGGTAGCAAAATCTTTGGGTGTTAATTGGGGCTTATCAATTGTTTCTGTTGACATATGTGTCTGTTAAAGTCCAGCTTGACTGGCACATAAAGTTATTAAATATTATAGTAGGAACCTGTTGACAAAGCCCGGCTATGCCGTATTTAACATTGGCTCCTATCCTGATACCAATTCTTCCCAATATTCAGCGGCTCTACGGGTATGCGGAATTACGATGGTGCCGCCCACGATATTGGCTACTGCAAATACTTCGTACATTTCAGCAGTAGTAACGTTGAGCTCATGCGCCTGCCCCAGGTGGTATTTAATACAATCGTCACAACGCAATACCATACTGGCCACTAATCCCATCAATTCTTTTGTTTTTACATCCAGGGCCCCGGCGGCATAGGTATTTGTATCCAGGTTCCATAATCTTTTGATCACCAGGTTGTCTTTGCTAAGAATCACGTCGTTCATTTTTTCCCGGTATTCATTAAACTCCTGTACTAAATTATTCATATCATTTATATTTTAAGTTCATCATTTTTCAATGTGTATTAAAAAATCTTTCAACCCTGCCACTATCTTTTCTGCAACCTGCCGTTGGAATACAGGATCCACTATTCTGGTTTCTTCTTCCAGGTTACTGAGAAATAAAGTTTCCACCAGGGCATTTGGATATTCAGTCGGGCTGTTCAACATAAAATTAAATGAGCCGGTAACGCCGGAGGAGGTCAGCCCAAGTTCCAGTAATTTAGAATGGATAGCTTCGCTAAGCGGCCTGAATCCCGGATAACGGTAAAACATCATGGTACCGCGGGTTTTAATAGGGTCGTTTGCAGAATTTAAATGTATGCTCACCAATAAATCAGGAAGACTGTCCCGGAAAAATAATATCCGTTGTTTATTATCTACGAACTTTTCATTGGTACGGGTCATGATCACACGCGCACCTTCTCTTAACAGCAACTGTTGCAATTGCAGAGATACAGCCAGGGTAAGATCTTTCTCCACCGCACCGGTTAAACCCTGGGCCCCGGTGTTACTGCCCCCATGCCCGGCATCAACGCCAATAACAAGGTGGGACAATGACAGGTTTCGTGGCTGCTGACGGATCTTTATGACCAGGATATTGTTTTCATAATAGATCATATATCCCCAATGCTGTGAGTGTTTTAACTGGATATTGATTCGTAATACATCATCTTCCAGTTGCTCATAACTAAGATCTGCTATTTCCCGGGCAGATCGCATCTGGGTTATCCAATTGGTATTGTTAGTGGCTCCGAAAATATCTATGGTAATACGTGAAGGGTTTATCACTTGCTGTGATTGATAAGGCAAGCGACCAGACAAACCTATTTTTACATAATCATAAACCGAATCGCCAAATGCCTGCCAACTGGTTGTGAGGGATGAAGGTGCAAATGTGCCCTTTGGCAACAGGCTCACCAGATCATCTTCTATATATGCAGTTCGGTTTGCAGCCAATCGCACTTTATAATCATTGCCTACTTTACCGATTATTTGTAATGGTACCAGGCTATCCAGGTAGCCGACTTTTGCACCTCCCAGCCTATCATCTCCCAGGCCGTATTTCAGGAAAGCCAACCGCCCTTTCGTTAAAGCTATGTTGGCAGCAAGAGGAGAAAGTATAGAAAAACGGTTAGCAGTCTCTTTTACTATACTTTCTCCTCTTGCTGCCAACATAGCTTTAACGAAAGGGCGGTTGGCTTTCCTGAAAT
>JBKJUT010000318.1:0-8683 GCA_046590515.1 Ferruginibacter sp. | reverse complement strand
GTCTTTAAACCAGGTCGATAAGGAAATATGCCAGCGTTTCCAGAATTCGCTTATTGATCCAGATTGGTAAGGCTTGTCAAAATTTTTCATCAGCCGGAAACCCATGACCCTGGCTGTGCCCAATGCTATACTGGAATAACCTGAAAAATCGCAATATATCTGGATGGCAAAGAAAAAAGAAGCAATGAAAAGCATCGTCGGATTGTAATCCCGGGGGTCATTATACACCTGGTTAACGAGTATGGCTAACCGGTCGGCAATAACCACTTTCTTGAACATTCCCCATAAGATCATCTTGAACCCAATGTAAAATTCATCGGCATTAAATAATTTTTTCTCATGAAACTGGTGCAGCATATTTTGCGGCCGCTCAATGGGGCCCGCCACCAACTGCGGGTAGAACATTACATACAAGGCATAAATTCCGAAATGTCTTTCAGCTTTTTGATGTCCACGGTACACTTCAATCGTATAACTCAACGCCTGGAAAGTATGAAATGATAATCCAATGGGCAGAAGAATGGACAGGTAAGGAAGCAGGCTTTCGCCCTGGTCTCCTGCCAGCATATTTATATTGTCAAGAAAAAAATTGTAGTATTTAAAAACAGCCAATACTCCTATGTTGGAAATGACACTCAAAATAAGTATTCGTTTTCGCATTGGATTAGAGGCACGTTCAATCCAGATACCGGCGAAATAATCTATAACTATAGTTCCAAAAAGAATAAGGATATACACCGGCACGAAAAACATGTAAAAAAAACAACTGGATGCCAGCAGATGAAACCACCGGTATTTATGTGGCAGGGCAAAAAATACAGCTGTAACTACTATAAAAAATAAAATAAATTCCAATGAATTAAAAAGCATGCGTTATCAGATTATAGACAATGTTAATGTTTTCGGGATATTTTTCTCCAGGTCAGTGAAATTTCTTCCCTATAAAAGATAGGGGTCGTTAACAGGAAAACCACAAGTGGCGATAAGTTTACGAGATCGATCGAGGCTACATCATATCTAAAATGCCAAAGTAAAAAAATGTTGTAGGCCCCGATAATTGTCAAGGAGGCAGCCATAGCATTGTTATGTTTTACATATGGCAACAAATGAAATTTAAAATGCCGAACATACAGGTAAGCTGCAATGGATTGCACTACTCGTATGACATATAGTGAAAGACAAACCGCCCATATGCCGAGGTAGTTTACAAATGCAGTATTAAAAAGGATCCCTGCCACCAATGCACAAAAAGCGATGACAGGAAATACCTTTGTTTTACTGAAAAAGAATAAAGGAATGTTATATACCAGGTAATGCAGGTAAAACAGGAAACTCATAAACAAAGTGCCTATATATATATAAGAATCTGCATAGTCTTTATTGATGATAATACGCATAACCGGAACTACACCGGCAATGCACACACAGATAAGTGCTGTAGAGACAAAAAGACTGAAATAATTAATTCTTTTTATTGTGGCGGGGTCATTACCAGTAGTAAGTAAGCGAAAAATCCGGGGATTGGTTGCATTGCTAAGGGCGTTGAGAAAAACCGGGACCACTCCTGTGATCATAACCGCAAAATTATACACTCCAAAGTCATGCAGGCTGAAATTTCTTTGTAAAACAAACCGGTCAATATTTGAAAACCCGGCAAACATCAATTGGTAAGGAATGATAGGGAGCGCAAATTTCAATGCCTCCTTGAGATAGTTCGATTTCCAGACAGGAGCATATTTCCTGAAAAAAAAGAAAAGCAGTACACCGATGAACAATATGCTTGCCACAGCCCTGCCGATGATAGCTCCCAGTGCGCCATCCTGATAGCCTACCAGCCCGATCAAAGTACCGACCACCGGGATAATGAAAAACAACAGGTTAACCATAATGAATTTCCTGGTATTTTCCTCGTTGCGGTACAGTATGGCAAAAAAGAGAAAAATAATATTACTAAAGGTGATCAGCACCACCCAATAACCAAAGTTTGTAAATCGAAACCCTGAATTTGTGAATACGTTTGAAAATATCCAGTTGCCGGATAGAAACAACAAAGCCATCACAATGGCAGAAATAATGATAACAGTTAACAGCAATGTGCTTAAGAGGGCATATTTTAATTTATATTTTCTTTCATATGTAAAATAAATCCTGGAGAAAGCGCTGTCGAGGCTTAGGCTTAAAAAAAACGTAAGGAAAGTTTGAAAGAGTGCCGCCAGTCCAATAAGTGCGTACTGGTCCGGGTTAAGAAATTTTGTATACACCGGAGCCAGCAGGAAGTTGGCAGCCACCGGTAAGAAGCCCACTACTACATATAAAAATGTAGACTTTATTAATGTGGGCTTACGTATACTCATAAGGCAACTGAGTTGGTATGTAATGCCAGGCTAAGCCTTTCTAAATAATTATTGTCCATCTTAAATATGAAATATCTGATGAATTCTGCTTCCTGTAAGGGACGGTGTTCCCAGAACTCAATTTGTTCAGGTGTAAAAGAATGAAAATCCAACACCTTACAATAATTCATTTTCATTAGCGCTTTATGAATGTGCGAAAATTCGTTAAGCCTGAAAATACATGCACTCTTTACAAACAATGCAGGTATTAACAGTGTGGAACTGAATCCGAATACTCCTTTACAGTGAGCGATAAGCGCCACTATATCTGCTTCCTTCACTAATTCCATGTTAGGATGCGAAACAAAATGATTTTCCGAATAACTGAAAGGATGCAGCTTTACTTTTAACTTCTTCCCTTTTGATTGTGCGTAATCAGAAAGTGTTACCAGGAAATCATTGTATTCTTTAACCGGCACAATCGGTAATAAATTTTGCTCGCTTGAACCCGCAAATGCCTCATCTATGAATAAATAATAATCTCCACCTGAAAAATGATAACCCGGAATCTTTAATATTTCATCAATCACCCTGCTGGCTTCCGGGTTGCCGATTTCCAGGAATTTATGTGCCGGAACTTTATCTCTCTCCACGTATATCCTTGAAAGGTACCTTGTATACACCACATAAAAATCAGTCTGCACCATTTCGCCTGCAATAAAACGTAAAGACCGCTGGGTCGAATGAGTAAAACTTTTAATAAACAAAAAGGCTAATATCCTGGCAAAGATCGGCAGCCGTTGGAGGCTGAATGACCGGGTAAGAAAATTCCTTTTATTACTTAACGAAGAAGCCTTATGCAGGGGGATGATGCTTTCGCCTGCTATCCGCTTCATTGCCTTTTCTTCATACTGGTAGGCCTCATAAGAATGAAAGATACCATGCTGGAGTAAAAAGGTAGGGATTCCCTTTTTCCTGCAGAGGTAATTTAGTAGCATATTATACGGCCCTTCCAGCCCCATGAAGACCACCCTGGTTGGCTGCAGTGCTGCAATAACTGCATCTATGTCGGTAAAATTTTCCCAGTAATATACCGGTACCTGGCTGAAACTCTGTTTTTCCTGGACGCGTGAAAAAAAATTCAGAAACACATATTCATCCTTATTAAAAATCCGTTCAAAATGGTCGACCCAACTTTGCCTTTCATAATTCCAGCACAACAATACTTTTTGCTTCATGGTTTACGTCAGGGTTAGAATACCAGGTTGAAATCCAATGGAGTGCCAGTCTTAATATCAGCAGCCGCTTTTTTTCCTAAAATAGTAGTAAAGAATTTTGGTGGAAGTCCATCACCGGGGCGTATCACCCTGATATTTTCTTCAGAAAATTTTTCACCGGACATGATGTCTTTTACTACATATATAGAGCGTTTAAAATTCAGGCTTTTAATTTCTGTTTCCTGGATACCATACTGAACATGGCCCAGAGATTCCCAGGCTCTTTCTGTTTCAATCACCAACGCTTTCAATTCAGCAGGTTCTAATGAAAACGCTGAATCTACACCGCCTTCAGCCCGGCTCAGACAAAAATGTTTTTCTATTACAGATGCGCCCAGTGTTACCGCCGCAACAGGCACACCAATCCCCATAGTGTGATCGCTCAAGCCAACTTCGCAGGAAAACAGGTCTCTTAAATGCGGGATGGTACGCACATTGGAATTTACAGGGGAAGATGGATAATTACTGGTGCATTTCAGCAATACCAAATCCTTGCAGCCATTATCCCTTAATACCTGTACCGATTCTGACAGATCTGAAAGACTTGATACACCGGTAGACATTATAATAGGCTTACCGGTTTTGGCTACTTTTTTTAATAAGGGATGATGATTGTTTTCAAACGATGCGATTTTGTGAGCAGGTGCGTCCAGCTTTTCCAGGAAATCAACTGCCGCATCATCAAATGGTGTGGAGAAACATATTATACCGTTGTCCTTTGCACATTTGAACAGGGCTTCATGCCACTCCCACGGCGTATATGCCTCCTGGTATAATTCATACAGGTTCCTGTTTTTCCATAAAGATGTGTCATCCTTTATATCAAACAAGCCGCCATGATGATTTATGGTCATTGAATCTGCAGTATATGTCTGCAGCTTTACAGCATGTGCACCGCTGGCGGCAGCCACTTCTATTATCTGAATGGCCCGTTCAATGGACTGGTTGTGATTGCCTGACATTTCCGCAATTATAAAAGGGCGGCTGTTTACAGATATTTCAAAATTTTCGATTTGCATAGTTTTTATATTATCATTCTTATTACACAAAATGCTTCAGCATATTTTTTACCTGTGGCTATCCCCCACCTTTGCGCCACTATCTTCAAGGCTTCCGGTGACCTTGGATGCGGATAACTTCTTCTTTCAAATTCATAACTTTCCATCCCCTTGATTTTGGCCTGCAATCCCTTTTCATCTATAGCGAAAAACAGGTTCGGTATAAAATGCCGGGGGTCGGAGGAAGCCCGCCATTCCGTTCCGGAAAATGTTTCAAATGTGATGATTGACTGTACTGTTTCATGTTCCATAGGCCTGCAGGCGGTAATTACAGCCTCGAATGTCCGCTGGTGATCTATGTTCACATCGCCTCCATGATGGGTAAATATTACATCAGGTAAGAATGCCGCCTTTTCCTTTTCAATTACTTTAATGATATCCAGGAGATCGACAGAATCAAACCGGTTATCGGCAAAATCATATATGCTTAATTCCTGGTAGCCAATGGCTTTTTGAGCCTGGGTAATATTTGCACGATGCAGTTCAAGCGCCTCTTTCCATTTTTCCACATCGCGTTCATCCGACCTGGAGGTAATGCCTTCTCCTAAAATAACGACCTTAATAATACAGTTATGATCGTTGATCAGGCTGTACATAGTGCCACCGCATCCCAACAACTCATCATCCGGATGGGCAACCACTAAAAGTATTTTTTTATTTTTCAATAATTCTGACATTGGCTTCGATTTTTTTATCGCTTCTCTTTGCATTAAAAAATTCAATCCTGATCTTTTCATTCTCTATGAAGGCATTGGGATAAGAATCCGCATCCAGCATCCTGATATAATCATATATCTTATCAATATCTGTGAGGCCGGAAATATCACCTTCACCCGGTGTTCTTCTTTTAAAAACTTCTGCCTTTCCGGACTGTGGATAAGGAATTAACTTCTTTTCTATAATCTCTTCTATCATTTCCCTGATCACAGGCACACTGCGTAAGAATATTTCCTGCGCTGACCCTTCAAGTCCCAGGGATTTTTTATTGTAAATATCGCCGGTATCTATACCTGCAGTTACTTTAATTGAGGTTATAGTAGTGTCCTTTTTTTCTCTTACAATTAAATTTTGAAGGGGGCTGCCACCCCGGCCATAAGGCAGGTCAGTCATATGAAAGACTATACACTCATAATTATCATAAATATCTGCCGGAATGATATAGGACCAATGTGGAATAAAAATTTTTACCGGCTTAATTTTCCTTAACGCTTCCTTATTGAAATCACTTTTACCTGCAATAAGATGCCAGGTTTCGCCAGTACGATTGCCCAGGCTTTCAAAAAGCGGTTGATGCCACTTCTTTTCTGTAAGTAAAATGTAGTTATCCATTTTTATAAAACTTTACAAATACTTCTCCATTGATTAATTTCTTCTCAGCTTCTTCTGTAAATCCTGCTTTAATAAATGCTTTTATGGACGCAATGTTATTTTCCTTTACCAATCCTGTAAGTCTGCCCATGTGTTTTGAGAAAAAATAAGCAGCGCCTTTTTCCAGCATTTTTGTGCCGTATCCCTTTCCACGATGTGTTTTGTCGATTGAATAAGTTATTACTCCTTCCTCACCGGTTTTGTCTATCCGCAATTGCCCTATGTTTTCCGCTTCACTATTAAAAATTAACATGCTGCTTCCCGGTTCATTTATCTTCTTTTGAAACCAGTTTTCATGCTCCGGGTAGGCAATCTCTTTTATATTAATGGCATTACTGCGAACTTCCGGATCATTGGCCCAGTTATAAAATATACGCACATCCTCTATCGTAGCAAGTCTAAATGTGCACACCGGAATTCCATTTAGAATGAATGATTACATCAATATATTTATTCCCGAAAAAACAATGTTCTTTCAACACAGCTTCTTTTTTATATCCTGAATTCTCCAGTGCCGCATATAAATGAGTGCGCAGATCAAACGCATATGTAAAAATTTTATGCAGTTTCAATTCCTCAAAAGCCATTTTTTCCAGCATACCCAGGAAGTTAGTCCAATGCAAGGCAAAGGATTTATTTTCCAGGTCAGTTTTCATAATAAAGGAAATCTCGGCATTCCTGTCTGTCCAGTTTATATGTACCAGGCCACCGTATCCGATGCACACATCTCCTTCCAAATAAGAGAACAATACCTGCCCGGGCTTTTCTTCATTTCCAAGATGAGCCACTACATTTTCAAAGTAATGATCCTGTTTTTCCTTTGTCAGAGGCTCCTGCTGCCTGAGGTGATATAATTGTTCATTGCGCCATTGCATGATATCATACCTGTCCTCTGACCGGATCGGCACAATTGAAAAGTCTTTTAACTGATATGTTTGCAGTTGCAGGCACCTGTATTCCATCTATATCTTTTTTTGCTCAATCATTTTATTGATTGCAACGAGGGAAGGATTATTTTGTAAAACCCTGACAATTTCACTGCAATCCATTTCAGCAGCCTGGTATTCTTCAACCAGTTTGGTAATCAGATCCTGGTCTTCCTTTGTATCCAGCGTAACCCGGTAACAGCTGCTGTCTTCAGGCTGAATGTCGTTCACTACCCGCACATTACCTGCCCTGTTGTTCCAAATATATGGGGTAACATGCTCCCTGTCTGGTGAGACTGTCGCATTCTCAAAAGCTTCCTTCAGTAAATCAAATGAAAATATCTCGTAATCCATACCTCTGGGATAAGTTCTTTGCAACGCATTTGAATAATAGGTGTTGGCTGGCTGCTTCTGAAACTCGGCAATTCCTTTCCTGATAATTCCCGGGTCAATTAATGGGCAGTCTGAAGTAACCCGCACGATTGTGGACACCTTAAAATGCGAGGCTGTGTCATAATACCTTTTTAACACATCACTTTCACTCCCTCTATAAAATTTCAGGTTGTTAAGCTGGCAATACTCCACGATAGGTAATTCAGATCCATCATCAGTGGTGGCAATAATAACAGGAAAACCTGTCTTTTGAAGCCGCTCAATATGATAGGCCAGGAAAGGTTTATCGGCTGCTTCCAAAAATATTTTATTTGGTAAGCGGCTGCTGTTTATTCTTGCCTGGGTAATAATTGCGATCATTACAGATTTACTCCATCATTTAAATGATTATCAAATAGCCTCACCGGGTAGCCTTTTTTATTGATAGAAAATTTTATATCGAAGGGTGTGTATTGTGTAAAATGAAACAGGCTTGCTGCGGCCACCCCTGTGACATTTGGATTTACCAGCAACTCGGGAAAGTGATCAGGTATGCCACCGCCGCCGCCTGCTATAATAGGCAGGTTTGTATTCACGGAAATATCAGTAAACATCTTTACATCAAAACCATTCATCATGCCGTCATTCAAAACGTCATTGATGAATAACTCACCTGCACCCAGGTCTTCCACTTCTTTTATAAAACTGATGGCATCACGGGAATGGTTGTCTGCACTCTCATATACTTTTAACTGCCCGTCCGCTTTATACACATCCACAGATACCACAATACATTGTGATCCGAAAATTTTTACTGCTTCTTTTATAAAAGCCGGATTGTGTAAGGCTACAGACTTTAATACAACTTTATCTGCCCCGATCTGCAACAGATTATTGATATCATTAATTGAATCAATTCCGCCACCGATTGTAACAGGCATAAAGCATTCATTGATCACCTGCTTTACAACAGCAAGGTTAAGTTTTCTTTTTTGACTTGTAGCAAAAATGTCTATGAAAACCAACTCATCTACATTACGGCTGTTGTATACCCTCGCTGCCTGCATAGGATTACCCACCATCCTGGGATTGCCAAACTGCTTTGTCTTAACCAATGCAAAACCATTGAAAGTAAGTACCGGAATAACTCTTTTCTTAAGCATGGATTTTAAAAAAGGTTTTTAAAATAGCAATGCCTTCTTCCTGGCTTTTTTCCGGGTGAAACTGGGTGCCGAAAATATTGTCTTTTTGCACGGCGGCAGTTAATTCACAACCGTAATTAACAGTAGCGGCTACATCCTCTATATTGGCAGCATCCAGGTAATAGCTATGAACGAAATAAAAATTAT
>JBKJUT010000248.1:0-6862 GCA_046590515.1 Ferruginibacter sp. | reverse complement strand
CGAAAAATTTCAAATTGTAGTTGTTTGAAAATGAAGATATGTTTTCAAACGGTTGCCGGGAGAAAAAATAATATTACTTACCGGGCTCGGAAAAATAATTTTTATACGAGAACCAGGATGCAAAGCACAACTTATAAATGATTTCGAAAAACTGCACTATGAAAGATTCCCTTGCCATTATTTAATTTTTTTCTGCTATTAAACTGCATAAGCGGCGGCGGCATAAAACAAAGTCATTAAACCTATAGTGCCGGCAATCAGTAATTTATCAGGTGACAGGTAACGCATGATTTTTCTTGTTGTTTAGAGGGATATTGCAAAGCCTGTTCCTAATTTTTAACAAACAAGATTTTTCATCGAATTTACTTTCTTCGATTTTATTATTCATTTAATATGAACCAGTTAGAAAAAAAACAATTCTTGAAATGAGTTTAAAAATCAATAAGAAATCAGATGTTTTCTTCGGAAACATCTTTGTAAGCATACACCTGGGCGTTATGGCGCGGTTTAATTGGATCTTCAATATGTTCGCTCCATATCTTGGTAAATGCAGCGCCAAAGTAAAAAATTATAGAAGAGTAAAAAACGAATAATAGTAACAATACGATAGAGGCAGAAGCCCCATATACTTCACCAATATTTCCTCCTGGTAACATCCAGCCAATAATATATTTGCCGATATGAAACAGGATGCTTGTAACTATTCCGCCAGTAAAGGCCACCCGCCAACTGGGTTTCCCGTCAGGAATATACCTGAACACCGTCATAAACCAAACAGATGCTATGAGTATGCTAAGCGATGCTGCAAGGGCTCCGTAAAATAAAAAGCCGGTACCAGGGAATACCTCGTAAATATACTTTCCAAAAAGCAGTTTAATACTTTCTGCAAAAAGTGTAGCTAAAAAAAGTATGCCGGTAAACAATATGACCAATGTAGATTTAATACGGCTGCGGGTATCCATTTTAAAACGATGTGCTCCTGTTTTACGAATCATCCATATCTGGTTGATAGAACTCTGCAACACTTTAAATAAGGTAGTAGCCACAAACAACAGAAATATAAAGCCGGCGATCGCCAATGGAGGATTATCTGCCAAACCGCGGAAGCCTCTCAAAGTAGCTATCAGAAGTTTCACGCTGTCCTTCCCGATGATATCTGATAATTGGTGAAAAAGTTCGCGACTAATTGACTTACGCTCAAAAATCAATCCGAGCAATTGAATAAGAATAAGGAGTATGGGCGGTAAGGCAAATGTGGTAAAGAAGGATGTGGCACCGGCCAAACGCATAGGATCGTTTTTTTCCAATAAGCGGAAAGTCCTTTTAAATTGTAATCCTATGTCTTTCACAGTGGAATCCATTAGTTGCAAATGTACGGATTCAAAACCCGGTGACATTTATACAGCATCTTATATATGGCACAGATATAGAGGTAATAATTATCTTTAATCAAATGAAATAATTATGAAAAAAGTATTTATCCTGGCGCTGACCGCCTCCCTTAGCATTGGACTTTTCTCCTGCGGAAACAGCGGTAAGGTGGAAGCCTCTGCAGTACCAACAGAAGTAATTGCCGCCTTCAACGCAAAATATCCTGATGCAACTTCTACTGAATGGAAAACAGAAAAAAGTGATGGTAAAATGGTGTATGAAGCTGCTTTTAAATCAGGTGGCAAAGAAATCGAAGCAGAGTTTTATGAGAACGGTGCATTTAAACAGGAAGATTAATTACGACAGGCTTGCCCTACACATAACCTTGTAGTAATTTTACTATACTGGACAGTAAATTTACTATGCAGTTTGGATAATTATTGTATATTTATCCCGCTAAACTAACTGCAACATGGCCAAATTTACTACAAGAATTGAATTTAGAGATGGGTCTGATATGGACTACGAAACGCTGGATGAAGCCATGCTCAAGGCGGGTTTCACCAAAACATTAGTGTCTGATGACAACAGCATTTTTGTACTTCCCCGGGGTGAATATAATTTAGAGAAACGCGTACTTATTAAAGAAGTTTTTGAGTCGGCCCAAACGGCGGCAAGCTCAACCGGAAAAAAATTCTGGGTGCTTACCTGTGAATCAATTAACCGGATGTGGAAACTGCCTGAAACTTTTTTTTAATGATCGTTTAAAGGCAATCCCTGCTTTTGAAACTCTTTCCAGTTTAAGTATTCAGGTGCGACCCTTTGTTCCTCCATTGTAATGCAATCGGTAACCGGGCACATGAGTTGACAGAGATTGCATCCTACACATTCCTCTTCCTTTACTGTATAGGTATTGTAAGGATCTCCCGGCGACAAGGTGATAGATTGATGAGATGTGTCTTCGCATGCTATGTAACATAGCCCGCAATGAATACATTTCTCCTGGTCAATTTTGGCAATGTGATGGTAATTGATATCTAATTCTTCCCAATGAATAATGGTGTCAACAGATTTGCCTATAAAATCATTAGTGGTGGTGAAACCTTTTTCATCCATCCAGTTACTCATGCCTTCACACATATCTTCCACTATTCGGAAGCCATGCTTCATAGCAGCAGTACACACCTGTACGTTAGACGCCCCCAGTAACATAAATTCCACCGCGTCTTTCCAGGTGCTGATACCTCCTATCCCGGAGACTGGCACTTTTTTCGTGATCTCGTTTTGAGATATAGTTGTCAGAAACTTTAAAGCTATTGGTTTTACTGCCGGTCCACAGTAGCCGCCAAACACCGACTTTCCGCCTACATATGGATTAGGCACCAGGGTATCCAGGTCTACACCAGTTACAGATTGAATGGTATTTATAAGAGATAAGGCATTAGTGCCCGCTTCCACTACTGCTTTCCCCGCAGGAACTACCGAATGGACGTTTGGAGTTAATTTGGTTATGACCGGAATGTGAGCTGCTTCCATCACCCACTCTACTACCATTCGTGCAATCTCAGGATCCTGGCCCACTGCGGCTCCCATCCCTCTTTCAGTCATACCATGCGGGCAACCAAAATTTAATTCAAGACCATGTGCACCTGTGTCTTCCACTTTCCTGATAAGGTCGTGCCAGCTTTTCCTGTCATTATCTGCCATAAGAGACACTATCATTGCCCTGTCGGGAAACAAACGTATACATTCTTTTATTTCACGCAGGTTAAGATCGAGTGGGCGGTCACTGATAAGTTCAATATTATTAAAGCCCATCACTTTCTGCCCGCCAAAATTAACTGCAGAATAACGTGAAGACACATTCTTTACCTGGGAACCCAGAGTTTTCCAGACGACGCCACCCCAACCAGCTTCAAATGCGCGAAGCACATTGATTTGTTTATCGGTAGGCGGAGCACTTGCCAACCAAAAGGGATTGGGAGATTGTATACCCAGGAAGTTACTATGCAGGGAAGCCATTGTAGTATTTTTATTGAGTTAAATTTAAATATTGGAGGATAGATGCCGCACCGTCTTTGCCCGCCTGTACTGCATCCACTACTTCCTTTCCGCCATTCACTGCATCTCCACCGGCAAATACACCGGAGAGATTGGTTACGGCCTTTTCACTTACAGCCACTTTTCCCTGGTTATGCGCCAGGCCTGTTTCTTTTACAAGATCATAAAACGGTTCCTGGCCTGCAGCTTTGATGATCATATCTACGTCGATTACAAATTGCTCCCCGGTAGTTTCAGGAGACCGCCGTCCGCTTTTATCCGGTTCCCCCAGTTTCATTACATCACATTTTAAAGCAGCTACTTTTCCATCAACGCCCAGTACTTCATTAGGTGCTGCCAGCCACGTGATATTACACCCATCTAACATAGCAATTTCCAATTCCACTTCGGTACATGGCATTTCTTCGCGGGTCCGACGATACAACATTGTAACTTCTGTAGCTCCCAATCTTTTAGCCTGGGTAGCCGCATCGATAGCTGTCATACCCATACCTATGATAGCCACTTTGTCCCCTACTTTTATATCTTCAAACTCATTGCTGCGCAAATTATAAATAAAGTTGATGGCATCAATAACACCTTCCAGGTTTTCACCCGGGATGTTCAACTGCCGTGCCTGTCCTACCCCGAAGCCAAGATAAACCGCATCGTAATTTTTTTGTAATTCAGTAATAACTATGTTCCTTCCCAGTTCTTTTTCATATTTCACCTCTATACCGCCTATCCCGGTAATATAATCTACTTCATCTTTACAGAATTCAGGTGTTACTTTATAGGCAGCAATACCGTAGGTCATCAGGCCGCCTCCTTTCTTTTCTTTTTCAAAAATGGTTACGTCTACTCCTTCCCGTGACAGCATATGTGCGCAGCTCAGCCCGGCAGGACCGGCGCCGACAACAGCCACTTTACGACCGGTATTTTCTTTACGTTTAAAAAGTTGCCATTCTTTTTCCATGGCCATTTCAGTACTGTAACGCTGAAGTTTGGCAATAGGGATGGGCGGCTCATCCATCAGGTTAAAGACACAACTGCCTTCACATAATTTTTCCACCGGGCATACCCGGCTGCATCCTGCTCCCATGATGTTAGAAAGAAAAATGGTATGTGCACTGCCTTTTATATTATCAGTAGTAATCTGTTTGATAAATTTTGGCACATTGATACTGGTAGGACATGCCTTGATACAAGGTGCGTCATAACAGAAGAGGCAACGGTTGGCTTCAACCAGCGCGGCACCCTGCGATTCAAACGGGGGGTGAATATCTGAAAAATTTTCCTGGTACTGTACCTCCGACAGCCTGTGATTCTTTATGGCCACAATAAATATATTTTATGTTTGGTATATGGATTACCTTCTTTGATTAACTATAATTCTGTGAGCTTGCCATAAGTTTCAGGACGGCGGTCACGGAAAAACTGCCAGGTATTTCTCACTTCGTCAATCATATCCAGGTCAAATTCTGCGATCAGTAATTCATCTTTATCTTCACTTGCCTGGGCAAAAATCTGTCCGCGTGGATCCACGAAATACGAACTGCCATAAAATCTGCCCAAATTCCAGGGCTTTTCTTCACCTACCCGGTTTATACACCCCATGAAATATCCATTGGCTGCTGCATGCGCAGGTTGCTCGAGTTTCCACAGGTATTGAGATAAACCAGCTACAGTAGCTGAAGGATTGTACACGATCTCTGCACCGTTTAAGCCAAGCACCCTTGCCCCATCCGGGAAATGACGGTCGTAACAGATGTACACTCCCACTTTGGCATACTTCGTTTGAAATACAGGATAACCCAGGTTACCGGGTTTGAAGAAGAATTTTTCCCAAAAGCCTGATGTATGCGGTATGTGGTTCTTACGGTATTTGCCAAGATAAGTTCCATCTGCATCTATTACTGCAGCGGTGTTATATAAAAAACCGGATTGTTCCCTTTCATATACCGGCACAATAATCACCATATTATATTTTTTAGCATACTCTGACATCAGGTCCGTGGTAGGGCCTGGCACTGACTCTGCGGAAGCATACCATTTCTTATCCTGCCCCGGGCAGAAATATGGGGTGTTGAAAATTTCCTGCAGACATAATATCTGGACACCTTTCTGGCCAGCTTCGTCTATCAATGGCAAATGTTTTTGCAGCATCGCATCTACAATCTCCGCAATGGTTCCTTCACCTTCGGTTTTAGGAAGGCTCATCTGTATCAATCCTGATTTTACGATTCTTGGCATCTTTTAAATTTTAAAATTTGAATAGAATTATATTATATTAAATAACCTGGGTAACTTTTTTTCTTTTAATGAATTGACCATACCCTTTTTCCAGCACACATTTATTATCCTGGATGGCCACCTGTCCACGCAGTAATACTGTTTTAACTTTGCCCGTTACCTCCCAACCTTCATAGCCGCTATAATCTACGTTCATATGATGGGTTTTTGCAGATAAAACGTGTTTCACTTCAGGGTCAAAGATGACAATATCTGCATCAGAACCTACGGCAATGGTTCCCTTACGGGGAAACATCCCAAATATTTTTGCCGGGTTAGTACAAGCTACTTCTACATATTTGTTTAAGGAAATTTTTCCTTTGTGTACACCTTCACTATATAATAATTCCATCCTGTTTTCCACAGCCGGGTGACCATTGGGAATTTTAGAAAAATCATTCTTGCCTGCAAGCTTTTGCTCCCACATGAAAGGACAATGGTCTGTAGCTACTACATTTACTAAACCCTGGTTGATACCGGCCCATAATGTCTCCTGGTCTTTAGGTTCACGTAACGGCGGACTCATCACCCATTTGGCACCTTCAAAATCTTTTTCATATAAAGAGGCATCCAGGATAAGGTACTGGATACAGGTCTCCACGAAAATTTTCTGGTTTCTTTTAGTGGCATTACGTACTGCATTCAGTGCGCCTTCACAAGTGAGATGAACGATGTAGCCCGGGCAGCCGGTATAATTAGCCATATCCACGAAACGCTCGCTGGCTTCTGCTTCTGTAACTTCCGGCTGTGATAAATAATGATACAACGGTGATAACTTACCTTCTTCCCTGTGCTTTTGGGTAAGGTAATCTATCATGTCTCCATTGGTAGCGTGTACATTGATCAGCCCTCCATGTTTTTTTACTTCCTCCATAAGCCCTATCATCTGCCGGTCATCTATCATCAAGGCTCCCTTGTATGCCATGAAAGTTTTGAAGGAAGTGATTCCTTCTACCTCTATAAACTTCTGTATTTCTTTTTTAGTTTCTTCATTAAAATCAGTCACAGCCATGTGAAAACTGTAATCACCTACGCAATTACCGTCCGAGCGTGAACGCCATTCTTCGAGTGCGGCTTGCAGTGAGTTACCTTGCTTCTGCAAAATAAAATCGATTACCATGGTAGTGCCTCCGAACAAAGCTGCACGTGTGCCGGTTTC
>JBKJUT010000230.1:0-6365 GCA_046590515.1 Ferruginibacter sp. | reverse complement strand
GAACAACATCTTATCCCAGTAATGACCGAATATATTGTGCACCTCATCTGCTTTAAACAGCCGCGGGAAACCCAGGTCTTTTAAGTGGTGGAATACTTCAGAAGGATGTCTTTCCGGCTCACCGAGATCGCCCCACCACCCGGCCACCCCATTGTCTATTTGTTTTTTATATTTTGCCCAGAACCAGTTTTGTGACTCTTCCCGGAATAAATCGAGCAGGCCCGCTTCTCCAAAATAAAAATCCTTTATTAGAAATGGATGACCGGTAATGTCTACCGCCTGGTAGGGCAGTGAAGGTGTATAATTTGGGGTGGTATTTAAAATATAGGGTTCAGTAATAAGTACGGTATTGATACCACGGGATTTCAAATCACTTATCATTTTTTTAGGTGCCGGCCAGGCCTTGCTGTTAGTCCAGTCGAGGTTGCCCATGGTGCCTTTAATACTGTCACCAAACCAAAACAGGTCGAGGATGACGGCATCTAACGGGAAAGCCTCTGCGCGCATCTTATCCACTATCGACATCAGTTGCGCTTCGCTGCGGTATCCGAACCGGCTGACCAGGTTGCCGAATACCCAGCGGGCAGGTAGGGGCTGGGTGCCGGTCAGGTACTGGTATTTCTGTAAAATCTGTTTCATGGATTTGCCGGGGATAAAATAAAAAGTAAGCTCCCCGGAATACGCGCCATATTCCAGCACGGCAGCATCTTTTTTACCGATATCAAGGTAACTGCGGCTCGGATTATCAAAGAACAACCCATATCCTTTCGACGAAATGATGAAAGGCACAGAATAATTGAGCTTCTCCGTATTCATCCCGTAACCATAGTTGGGTTGATTGTATAACTCGAGGTGGTAGCCACGGCGGTTAAGTGGCACCGATCTTTCCCCGGTACCAAAAATCTGCTCTCCCTTAGCTAACCGGAACCGGAAACCGCTGTAACCGCTGCTGTCAAAATACTGAAGCACATCTAATTTCTGTTGAAGGGAAAAACCTTGTGGCAACCTGCTGACCTCGGCCAGGCCAGAGGTAGGTTTGCGCAGTACTGCATTCGAAACCTGTTCACGTGGTTTTCCAGATTTGGGGGAAAAGGTACATTTGATAATCTTGCCCATATTGGCAAACTGCCAGGTACCGGCTTCAGTGGAAAAATTGCCTGATTGTGCAGTCGCTGCCTGGCTGGCAATCAAAACAATCGTAACTATTAAAAAGCTTGTACAGTTCCTGGTTTTTCTCATGTGGAATTTTTCGATTTTGAAACGTAAAATAATGTGTTTAAATTACACAATAAACAAAAGTTGCCATGAAGAGAATTTTGCTGCCTGTCCTGCTTGTCATTTTATCTCTCCATGTGCATTCCCAGTTGTTGAGCTGGTCTCCTGATTTTCCGGTAGAATCTACTGCCAGCCTGGTTATTACCCTGGATGCTCAAAAAGGAAACCAGGGCCTGTTAAATTATACTCCTAC
This sequence comes from Ferruginibacter sp., assembly GCA_046590515.1. Taxonomy (GTDB): domain Bacteria; phylum Bacteroidota; class Bacteroidia; order Chitinophagales; family Chitinophagaceae; genus Ferruginibacter. The sequence continues at coordinate 4,897 of JBKJUT010000230.1, read as the reverse complement.
CAATGACGTATATGTACATACCGGTGTCATCACAAATTTCAGCACCAGTTCAAGCGATTGGCAGCACGTAAAATTCAACCAGTCCTTTAATACACCCAATCCTTCATTGCAGGCAACCTACCTGGGTAATAACAAATGGCAATTTACAATAAGCGGAGGGATCCGTGCTTATTATGGATTAACCAACCCTGCCGAGGTAATTCAAAAAATCACGTTTCTTTTCCGCAACGGCAATGGTACCAGGGTTCAACGTAATATCAATGGCAGTGATATGTATGTACCGGTATATGGCAATTCCCTGGCTGTACGGATTAATAATCCTTTAATGCAACCGACTTACGTGCCGGTACCCGAGCCTGTTACAAAGAATGTAGGTGATAATGTAGCTATCAATGTGGTGGCAAGTGCTTCTTCTGCCATGAAGATATATTTTAATGGTACGGTCATACAAACCGCTGTGGGCGTTACTTCTATTTCGGCTAACCCGCTTATCAGTTTTGCCGGACAACAGGTGATCGTAGCCGAAGCCAATGATGGAATCACTCTGAAAAGGGATACCCTGGTTTTCAACGTACTTGGGTCGGTGCCCACCGCGCCATTGCCCGCAGGTGTAAGAGAGGGGATTAATTATGAAGCCGGCAATACCGCAGCCACCCTGGTATTATATGCACCGGGCAAAACACGGGTATCAATTTTAGGCGAATTTCCTGGTAGTAACTGGAACGACCAGCCGCAATACCAGATGAACAAAACAACCGATGGTTATTGGTGGTTACGACTGACAGGTCTTACCCCAGGCACAGAATATGCTTACCAGTACCTGGTAGACAATTCATTTAAGATCGCCGATCCGTATGCTGAAAAAGTGCTGGACCCCGGGCAGGACGGATTTATACCTGCAGCAACCTATCCCGGGCTGAAAGCCTATCCTGCAGGACTTACCTCTGGTATTGTAAGCATTTTGCAAACAGCGGCTCCCGCTTATACCTGGCGCAATAATATTTTTAACCGGCCAGATAAACGCAATCTCATGATCTATGAACTGCTGGTGCGGGATATCGTGGCAGCACACGATTGGAATACCCTGCGTGATACCATTGCCTACCTGAAAAAACTCGGGATCAATACGGTGGAAGTAATGCCATTCAATGAATTCGAAGGCAATTTAAGCTGGGGCTATAATCCTGATTTTTATTTTGCCCCTGATAAATATTATGGTCCTAAAAATACACTTAAACGTTTTATAGATTCCTGCCACAGCAACGGAATTGCGGTAGTTATGGATATGGTACTTAATCATTCCTTCGGGCAATCACCTATGGTGCAGCTTTACTTTGACCAGGCCAATAACCGGCCGGCTGCCAACAATCCCTGGTTCAACCCGGTAACCAAACATGCATTTAATGTGGGCTATGATATGAACCATGAAAGCCTGGCCACCCGCAGCTTCGTGAGCCGGGTGCTTGAACATTGGTTAACTGAATATAAAATGGATGGTTTCAGATTTGACCTTTCAAAAGGGTTTACACAAACCCAAACTTGTGATGCCAATGGAAACAATTGTGATGCAAACGCCTTTGCCAATTACGATGCCAGCCGGGTAGCCATCTGGAAGCGTTATTATGATACGTTGCAATTAAAATCTGCCGGCTCATATGCCATCCTGGAACATTTTGCTGCCAACAATGAAGAAATAGCACTGTCTGATTACGGGATGATGCTTTGGGGAAACATGAATTATAATTTTTCTGAAGCCGCCATGGGTTATGTCAGTACTTCTAATTTCGATGGTGCGCTGTCGGTAGCCCGCGGGTTTTCAAAACCTTTGCTGGTTTCTTACATGGAAAGTCATGATGAAGAAAGACTGGTATACAAGAATCTCCAATTTGGTAATGCTGCCGGAAGTTACAATACCCGTATGCTTCCTGTGGCATTAAAGCGGGTTGAAATGAATGCAGCTTTCCTGTTAACAATGCCTGGGCCAAAAATGATCTGGCAGTTCGGGGAAATGGGTTATGATTACTCTATTAACTATTGTCAGAACGGAACAGTAAACAACAACTGCCGGGTAGATCCTAAACCTATCCGTTGGGATTACCTGCAGGATGCCAGCCGGCTGCGACTGCATGATGTGTATGCATCCTTATTCGCCTTACGGAATAACCCGGCTTACCTGGATGCATTTGTATCCAATAACGTAGACCGTAGCCTGGGCGGAGCCTTCAAGTGGTTAAAAGTAACAGGCAACACCGGCAGCGTGGTCGTTACAGGTAATTTTGATGTAGTGTCTCAAACAGGTTCGGTTACTTTTCCCTCAGCAGGTACCTGGTATGATTATTTAGAAGGCACCACACTTACAATTACCGGTACCGCGCAAACTTTTACTTACCAGCCTGGTGAATATCATGTATTCGTAAATGTTAACCCGGTGAATCTGCCTGCCATCACTTTAAGCGGCGTAGCTTCGGCTGGGTACAACCAGCTTAACTGGCAGGTAATTAATGAGGCCGGGATCAACCGTTATGAACTGGAGCGAAGCACTGACGGAATAGCTTACTCGATATTGACAACCAAAGTGGCCAATGGCGCAGGCAGTTATTCATATACAGATAATAGCCTGGGTGCGTCTACTTATCATTACCGTTTAAAAACAATCGGTTCAAACAGTGGCAGCGCCTTTTCAAATACCGTAATACTCAGCCAGTCCGCTGCCAGCTGGCAAACAATGATAGCCAGCAACCCTTTTCAGAAACAATTGAACCTGGTTATAAGCGCACCTGCGGCAGAAAAAATTCAGGTGATCCTGACTGATATGGGAGGCCGTGTTTTATTAAAGCAGGCAGAAAACTTAACGCCCGGTCAGAATAACGTACTGGTACCTGGTCAACAATTGGCCGGAGGTATGTACCTTTTAACAATTCAATCTGCACGCGGGAAAGAGACGTACAAAGTAATTAAAATAAAATAGATTTTAACTCCTTATAACCTGACTAACAAACGAGAAGACCAATGAGCGATACAAGAGACCTTGTCAAAAATGCAAAAACTATAAAGTCTGAAGTACAAAGCATCAATACGGTAGCATTATCTGTTGATTGCGTGATCTTTGGCTTTGATGAAAATAAACTAAAGGTATTGCTGATCCGTTCCGACCTGAAGAAATTTGAAGGGAAATGGTCATTGCTGGGAGACCTTGTGCGTCCGAGAGAAGACCTGGATGCCGCTGCATACCGGATTCTCAAGCAGCGAACAGGGCTGAAAGATGTCTATTTAGAACAGGTACACACCTTTGGAAATGTGTCCCGTCATCCTGGTGGCAGGGTAATCTCTGTCGCCTATTGTTCATTGATCAATATCCAGCATCACAAATTGAAGATCCTGGATAATGAGTTGCACTGGCATGATGTGGAAGATGTGGAAGAGTTGGCCTTTGATCACAAACAAATCTTCGACACAAGTTATGCGCGGCTGCAGAAAAGAGTGCAGGAACACCCACTGGGATTGAGTTTACTGCCAAACAAGTTTTCTTTGAGGGAATTACAGAACCTGTATGAGGCCATCCTGAACGTAAAAATGGACCGCCGGAATTTCCGCAAAAAGTTTTTTGCCATGGATTTCCTGGTAGATATGGATGAAATTGAACAGAATGTGCCGCACCGGCCGGGGAGACTGTACAAATTCGATTACGCCAAATATGAGAAGCGAAAAAAAACCTGGTCCGGTATAGATTTTTAAGCGGCCACAAGCCCTGCTGTACCTCGCTGAAAATAATTTTTATGATTTGTGTGAGTATTAAAATAAATTTAATTTAAATTGTGTACAAAATACACAACCACTAACTAATTCAAAGTTTGCATATGAGAAAGATTACTCCAGGTCTCTTCAAAAAATTCCGTGTATTCATCCTTTTTCTTTTTTCCACGGCATCTGTATTAGCCCAAAATATCATTTCAGGAAAAGTTACTGACTCCAGGTCAGGCGCACCTGCAGTAGGGGTTACCGTTACAGTTAAAGGAACGAAAACTGCGGTACAGACTGCGGCCGATGGGCGTTATTCCATTAATGCACCAGCAAATTCTACTTTAGTATTTTCCTCGGTAGGTTATGGCAGGATGGAAGCCAGGGCTACCAACGCCGCTGATGTATCCCTGTCGCCAATTACTTCTTCGCTGGATGAAGTAATAGTGGTAGGATATGGTACGCAAAGAAAAAAAGAAGTAACCGGTGCAATCAGCCGGGTGTCTGCTCAGGAAATAACAGCTACGGCTACTCCGAGTTTTGAAGCCAGCCTGCAAGGCAGGGTAGCAGGGGTGCAGGTGTCGCAATCAAGCGGCCTGGCCGGCTCAGGTTCTTATGTGCGCATACGCGGGATCGCTTCAATAAGTGCCGGTGGTGATCCACTATACGTAATTGATGGAATTCCTGTAAGTGCTGATGGATTGGCCTTAGAAGGTTTTGCCGCTTCTAACGGTTATAAATTACGTTCAGGTTTTACACAAAGTCCACTTGCTTCTATTAATCCTGATGATATCGAATCGATCGAAATTCTGAAAGATGCTGGCGCTGCCGGTATTTACGGTTCCCGCGGTGCAAACGGTGTGATCCTGGTTACCACAAAAAGAGGCAAAGCCGGCAAACCTAAATTTAATTTCTCTACCAAAATCGGTTTCGTTCGTCCATCCGTAAAACCAAATTTACTGAATAGTGCAGAGTGGTTGCAGTTACGCCAGGAAGCTTATGAAAATGATGGACACACCGGGCAGGCTCCTTTACCGGCCGGTATTTCTTATGCTACTGCGCGTGCTACCAATACAGATTGGTTTGACCTGCTCACCCAAACCGGGCTGACCCAGAATTACAATCTTTCTATGACCTATGGCAAAAATAAATTTAAAAG
>JBKJUT010000036.1:0-6721 GCA_046590515.1 Ferruginibacter sp. | reverse complement strand
TTGAAGCGGATACCGCCAAAACTTACAATCATGCCATCATTTTTTATGGCATTGAAAAAATGCCGCAATCATATATAGATAAATGCCGGGAACTTTCTGTGCCCTTTTATTTTATTGAAAAGAAACCCGGAATGGACCTTGTCTCGCATTCAAATGTAGTAAAGGCCTTAAAGGAGATTGATCCGCATATCATCCTGCTTCATTCTGTAAACCTTGTGTGGCCGGTGTATCAATTCTCGCGTAGGAGAAAAACTCAATTGATATCCGTAGAACATCAACCCAACCATTTAAAAAGTAAACGGGAATGGATCTGGTCGGTAATGCTCATGCAGCTATCACATAATGTAGTATACCTGACAGATATGTATGCCAGCCAGATGAAAAAGAGGCTGCAGTTTTTATATAGACCGGGAAAAGTCAGTGTGATCAACAATGGTATTAATACCGGCTTGTTTACTCCCGTAGCGGATTGGGTTGGAGAGGCAAATGCCATCGGTATGCTGGCAAGACTGTCAGCCACCAAAGATCATTTGACCTTGGTGGCAGCCTTTGCCATACTAAAAGAACGAGGAGCAACATTTCAACATTTAAGGTTGAAGATTGCCGGTGAAGGAGATATGAAGGAACTTATTTTACAGAAAGCTGTGGAGCTGCAGGTGGAAAAATCTGTAGATTTTTTGGGAATGATTCCTGAACACCTGAACCCGGTTTTCCTGAACTCGCTGCTAATATATGTGCATGCTTCACTGGGTGAAACCATGAGTACCTCGCTCATGCAGGCTATGGCTTGCGGAAAACCAATCATCGCCTCAGATGTAGAGGGAATCAATAATATGATTGTACCGGAACAGACAGGGCTGCTGGTAGAAGCAAAAAATGCTGAAGCTCTTGCGGCCAAACTGGAATTGCTGATAGCTGATCAGCCACTGCAACAACAATTAAGCGAGCAGGCATTAGCCTATTCCCGGGCGCATTTTACCAATTTGGCTATGTTTAACAAGTACCAGGAATTGTTTCTTTAAATTTTTTATTTAGTTTGAGCAGGTATTTCCACTGAAACGGCAATGTGGCCCCGGAATGTCAACCAGCAATGAAAATCTTACACCTTATATATACAAATGGTATCGCCGGGGCGGAGAAATATCTCAGGCACTTGTTGCCTCCGCTGAAGGCGCATGGAATACAACCTCATCTCATCATCGTTTGTTCACCAGGTTTTGAAGGTCCGTTAAAAAAGTATTGCGATGAGTCAAACGCGGTTGGTATTCCTACCCGCCTGATAATTGCCTCCCGTTTTGGTTTCGTAAAGGCTGCCTGGAGTATTTCACGTTACCTGTCTACCCACCGGATAAAATATATCCATAGCCACCTGCTCAATTCCGATGTGCTGGCTACTTTGGTGAAAACCATATTCAATCGTAAGGTCATCATAATCTCTACCAAGCATGGATATAAAGAAAGTATATTAAAGCAGATTCCTTCACGGGAAAATATGTCAGCCTTGAAAATAGAGGCGGCCGGCGAAGTGTATTATAAAGTTACCAGGTGGGTGGTGAAACATGCGGCTTATAATTACGCGGTTTCAAAGGCGATCTCAAACCTGTATTACGAATTAGGCCTCACAAAAGCAGCGATGCCATTTATACACCATGGGGTAACTGTACCGGGTAAACGTAATAATATGGAAGGTTATCGTTTTGCGCCGCACCAGTTGATTATCGTGGGGCGCCTGGAAGAATTTAAAGGACACAATTACCTCGTAAGAGCGCTGCCGGCTGTGCTGGCAAACTTCCCGGATTGTAAATTGGTAATTATCGGCGAAGGAAGCCAGGAAATTAACTTAAAGTCTTTATCCCGTGAATTAGGCATAGAAGAGAAAATAATGTTTTTAGGATTTAATAATGATCCCTACTCTTACGTGAGTAGTTCTGATGTCATAATTCTTCCCTCACTTTTTGAACCATTTGGCCTGGTTTACATTGAAGCTTTTGCATTAAAGGTGCCGGTAGTGGCATTTGATACTCCTGCCGGTAACGAGATCATGCAGAACGAAACGACAGCCTTGCTTGTGCCGCCGAGAGATGTGGCGGCGTTGGCGGAAAAAATTATTTACTTACTTTCCAATCCTGCTATCCGGCGGGATTTGGCTGAAAGAGCGCATGCAGCATACCTGCAAACCTATTCTACTGAAAGAATGGTACAGGATACTGCTGATTTTTATTTGTCGCTATAATAAGTTCTCATCAGGCTTTCCTGCCAACTGCGTGGTAATAGGGCGTATTAGGACTTACAATGATATCTACGAGGCCACAATTTTTCATCATAGCAATTACTTCCTTGCGGGAAAAACGCTGTTCAAGTGTGGTGCCGAAGCGATCAAGAGAATCATTTCTAATCACGAAGAAGGATTTATTTTCATAAGCAGCCAGCGGGATTTTTTTTGCGAAGTTGCGCATACCGATAAATACGAAAAACCGGGCGAGTAAAACCCAGGGCATATATAAAGTGACCGCGAGAATATCACACACCACTTTTTTGATTCCCTGTGGCAGCTTACTTACAAAAAGGCGAAGTACATTACTCGCTTTGAACATCAGTTTATACCAGCCACTCCGGTTATCCAGGTTATAATACAGGTAGCAATAAAAATGACCGCCCGGCTTCACTTTCTTCACACAATCTTTCATGGCATTCTGAGTATTGGGGATGTGGTGGAGTACGCCAATGCTCATGGCAAAATCAAATGTATTGTCTTCAAAGGGCAGGCTTTCAGTGCTGGCCTGGGTAAGCCGGATATTGTCTGCCTGTTGTAATAACACGTCAGCCGCATAAATAGCCTGGCTGGGATCCACACATTCGATAAACCCGGCATATTTACTCAGGTATTTGCTCCACCTGCCTGTACCGCATCCGATATCTATGGCATAGGTGTTTTTATTAACCATCGTTTCGGTAATGATGTCAAAGTATTCCGAAGCAATCCGGTTTATAGTGGCCTCATCAAAACTGTTGAACTTTAGCCACTCCTCACCAAAAGCTTCCACTACTTTGGCATCGATATTTTCTACATCTGTTGAAAATATATTTATATCCTTATGTTTTCCCCTGGCCACACGAAGAGGCGCTTTGCTAAATGATTTCATCCGTAAAATTGGCTGCAAAAATAATAATTTAAGCCATACAAGAAACTGCTAATTTCCGGCCCTTGCAACCGGCTGGCTTACTGCTATCTTTACCCGGATTTTTTTTCTGACAGTAGATATATGAGAATAGAGGTATACTAATAAAAAGTAATAGAACGGCAACATGATGATTTTGTAGCGGATCATAGTACCGAAATTAAAAGTTGTAAAGCCTATAATGAGTGAAAACAGCATGGAAACCACGAAGCAAAATAAAAGCGGCGGTGTTTTAAATATGGTTCTGAAAAAGGTGATCAACCCCAACCGGAAAATTATATATAAGGTAGCTAACAATAAAAGTGTCGATTCCAGGGAAGTGAACAGAATAATCACTTTCCTGCTTTCCCATAGAAATGGGCGGAAGAGGGTTGTAAAAATGACCGCCGGGCTCTTAAGCACCAGGCTGCTTAATGAGGGATCAAGATCTCCCAGACCGAAGCCTGCCTTACTGTTTTCATCTGAATCCTGTAATACCTTGTAATTCTGCTGAAATTCCTGGATCTGGGCTACAGATTCTTCAGCCATATCATTTATCTGCTCTGTGAAATCCCCTGCATAAATTAAAATGCCGGTTAATAAAAGAGCTGTTACAAGTAAGACTGCTCTTGTTAACTTATTTTTTATCGATTTAAGAAAGATAGAAAAGATCATTACTGCAAAGCCCATCATTAAAATAGTTGTTATATAAGATTTAATGATTGTGACAATAAATACTAAAAAGACCAGAAAAAAGAAATCCCTGAAACTGAATTTTCGTTTTACCATAAACTTGTAAAGTATGTGAATACAGAAACCAGCGGCACCAATACATATAGAATCTTTCAATAGACCACTGCCCCAAAACCAGATAGAAGGAGAGTAAAGCAACGCAATTGCCAATAATTTCCGGTTACGGTGCAAGTTGATCTCATCTAACACCTGGAATAGCCGCCACTGGCCGGCAAAGGAAAAGAAACCAAAGAAAAGGGAAATGATAAGATATTTACCAAAGGATAAATATGAAAGCCCTGCTGTAATTTTCATTACCAGGCTACCTGATGGATTATTAATATAACCCGACATTCCTATATCTCCCTCCACATTATTATACCATTCATATACTTCCGTATAAGAAGCGAATAAATACCTGATATTACTCAGGTCTTTATTGATTTGTTCAGTGATAAAACGGCTGCCTCCAAAATAGGTGAATGAATCTCCATAGCCATAATAATACTGTACCAGCATTGAATACCCAACAGACCCCAACATGCGGAAAGCAAGGGCGTATACAATGATTTTTTTAAGGTCAGCACTTTCAAGTTTACCCGACATTTTTTTTACCCGCCAATAAAAAAAAGCGAGGTAAAGCGGTAATAATATATAATCCCAAACGGTGATGTATTGCATCCTTTCAAGCAGTCCTTTTCGTGTAAACTCGCTTTATCGCGAATGATAAATGGCAAATTTATGATTTGTTGCCTCGCAAAATTAATCAACAGGTCAATTTATGAAGGCGGGTATAACTTTTATATTTAATTTCACCACTTCATTATAACTGTATTATTTATATGTCTTCAACTATTTTGATTACCGGGGGGGCAGGTTTCATTGGTTCGCACCTAACCCGGCTTTTCGTAACTAAATATCCGGGCTGTTCCATTGTAAATCTTGATGCGCTAACCTATGCCGGCAACCTGTTAAACCTGAAAGATATTGAAAACGCTCCCAATTACCAGTTTGTAAAAGGAGACATCCGCGATATAGAGTTTTTGCAGACCCTTTTTGATACACACCGGTTTACGGGTGTTATTCATTGTGCAGCCGAAAGCCATGTAGATCGCTCCATTACCGACCCCCTTGCTTTTGTAACAACCAATGTAGTGGGAACAGCTACTTTATTGCAAGTGGCTAAAGAAGCGTGGAAGGGAAATATGGACGGAAAGATTTTTTATCACATCTCTACGGATGAAGTGTATGGTTCTTTAGGTAGTGAAGGGTTCTTTACCGAGGAAACTCCTTATGACCCACGTAGCCCATATTCTGCCTCAAAAGCCGCTTCCGATCACATGGTACGTGCCTTTTACCATACTTACGGACTTCCGGTAAAAATTTCCAATTGCAGCAATAATTACGGCCCTTATCATTTTCCTGAGAAATTGATACCACTTAGCATTAATAATATTATCAATAAAAAACCGCTGCCTGTGTATGGCAAAGGAGAAAATATACGGGATTGGTTATTCGTGGAAGATCATGCCAGCGCTATCGACCTTATCTTTCACAAAGGAAAAGTTGGTGATACTTATAATATTGGCGGGCATAATGAATGGACTAACCTCGACCTTATCAAAGAGCTCTGCCGGCAGATGGACCAGAAACTTAACCAGCCTCCCGGTACTTCAGAGAAACTGATCACTTTTGTAAAGGACCGCGCCGGCCACGACTTGCGATATGCCATTGATGCATCAAAATTGAAAAATGAACTGGGCTGGGTGCCGTCTTTGCAATTTGAAGAAGGACTTTCCCGGACAATCGATTGGTATCTTGCGAATCCTGAATGGTTAAAAGAAGTTACCAGCGGGCATTATAAGGAATATTATGAAAAGCAATATAGTTGAGGGGTTTAGAGTGGAGGGGCTTAGGGTTTAGGGTTGAGTGCTTAGGGTTGAGGGTTTAGGGTTTTACAGTTGTAGGGTATATGAAGAAAGGTGTTTTTTTAATAGTTTTAATCGGATATCAGATTTAACTGTTTAAAATGCCGGCATGTATTGTTATTCATTTGAAAAGCTGGAAGTGTGGAAACTTGCGAAAGATTTATGTGTGCATATATACAGGTTAACGGCCAGGTTCCCGACGGAAGAGAAATATGGATTAGTTTCACAAATGCGAAGGGCAAGTGTTTCCATTGCAAGTAACATATCGGAAGGTAGCAGCAGGGTTAGTAAGAAAGAGCAATCTCATTTTTATACTATCTCTTTTGCCAGTACAATAGAACTATTGAATCAACTTATAATAAGCAAAGAGTTGTCTTTTATAAATGAAAATCAACTTATGGCATCCAGAATGATGATAGAACCAATAACAAAAAGGTTAAGTGGTCTAAAACGAGCCATCCTAAACCCCAAACCAACTCAAAATCCCAAACCAAACTCTAACCCCTAAACCCTCAACCAAACCCTAAACCCTAAACCCTAAACCAAACCCTAAACTCCCAAACCCAAACATGAAAGGCATCATACTCGCTGGCGGCTCCGGAACAAGACTTTACCCAATCACTATGGGAATCAGTAAACAGCTTATGCCCATCTACGATAAACCCATGATATACTACCCGCTCAGCACGCTGATGCTCGCCGGAATCAAGGATATATTAATTATAACAACCCCTGATGACCAGTCACAATTTAAGCGGCTGCTGGGCAATGGCAATAAATGGGGATGTAATATCAGTTATGCCGTCCAGGAAATACCTAACGGCCTGGCACAGGCGTTCGTAATTGGTGAAAAATTTATAGGCTCCGACAGCGTAGCGCTGGTACTTGGCGACAATATTTTTT
>JBKJUT010000252.1:0-5107 GCA_046590515.1 Ferruginibacter sp. | reverse complement strand
CTGGAACCCAGGTGAGGTGGGAGCCTGGTCAAAAAGTGGAAACAAATCTTTAGGTGGAAGGGCCAGCTTTCTTTTTGCGGTATCTAACCACGCGCCATCGACATGAATTAAGGCTGCCAGGGTGGCGTCTTTATAAATTTCATGGCTGATTGACCAGCGGCCATAATCTGCCGTACGGCGGGTCAATAAAAAGTTGATTTTTACTTCATCACCAAATGAGAGTTCGCGTTTAAAAATGCACTCTTCCCTGAAAAGTATAGGGCCAATCCGGTACTGCTGCATCAGAGAGGGCGTCATCCCTTTTTCCACGAAATAAGCCATCCGGCAAAAGGCGCCGAAGTCATAATAACGTGAATGTAAGACGTGAAAATTAGGATCAAGATCTGACCAGCGTATCTCTACCTTTTTAGCAAATACTTCCATACTGCAATATACTCATCAATTGTACCTAAATGCCCTGAGCCATTTTTTACACATACAGTATGTCATAATATTCCTTTGCCATGCGGTTGCTGTCGAACTGCCAGCGTACATCGTGCATACCATTTTTCATAATCTGGCGCCACACCTGGGGATTGTCATAATACAATGGAAGTATTTGGTTTTCCAGTATCTCGTAAATTTTTTCCAGGTCGTATTCGTCTTGCTCATGGGTTGTCATGCTGTCATAATCTACCGGTGGCACCACGAAGCCATTATTGCCATGGTTGATAAATTCCGGGATCCATCCATCCATGGTGCTGAAATTTACTGCACCGTTCATGGCGGCCGTCATCCCGCTGGTGCCACTTGCCTCACGTGGAACCCGTGGGTTGTTCAGCCATACGTCAGAAGCCTGTTTCAGGCGTTTACTAAGTGTCAGTTCATATCCCAGGCATACAGCGACGTTATTATAATTTTTGCTGAGGTTAATGAGGTAATTGAGATCGCAGATGGCCGGGTGATCTAGTGGATAAGGTTTGCCAGCCCAGATAATCTGTACAGGATATTTCGTGTTACTAAGTAAGGCTTCGAATCTTTTTTGATCCCTTGTTATCAGCTCAGCTCTTTTATAACCGGCAAACCGTCGGGCCCACACAATTGTTAATATATCAGGATTAAATAATTTTCCGCTGTTATCTGCCACAATATCAAAAGCACGTTTCTTTAAAAAGCGTTTTCTATCAACAAAAGAATCTGTTTTATCATCATCTACATTATTATAAAGCTGCTTATCGGCCCAATATTGCCAGTTCTGTGCATTCGTAATGCTCCTTATTTCACAGATGCCTTCAAACTTACTCCACATTTTGCGGCTAACTTCGCCATGCAACTGGCTTACACCATTGGCCAGTTTAGCAAAACGCAGCGCGGCCAGTGAGTGATTAAACATATCATCCGTACTGCCCGAAAGCTGGCGCACTTCTGCCAAAGGCAGTCCGCAGAAATAACTCATTTTCTCGCACAGATAAATATCATGCTTTTCATTGCCCGCTTCTTCAGGAGTATGTGTAGTAAATACCAAGCGCTTTCTTACTTCATCGAGGTTACGGCCAAATTTCTGGTAAAGGTAAAAAGCAGCACTCAGGCCATGAGCTTCATTTAAATGGTAAAGTTCAGGATTGAAGTTAAGTTCATCCATTAATTTGGCACCTCCCACCCCGAGCAAAATAAACTGGGCCACCTTGGTTGCCACGTTCGCATCGTATAAACGGTGAGATATGGTTTGTGAAATATGATCATTTTCCGGCACGTCGGTACTCAAAAGGAATAGTGGCGCACTTTTAAATGTTTCAGGATTGAGATAAAATACTTTTACCCAAACCGGGTGTTCATGAATATTTATCTGGAATTTTATGCCGGTATCTTCCAGGAAATTATACGTTTTTTCATTCCATTGCACTTGTAAGGTCTGGTCAGGATTCCTGGCCTGGTCGTAATATCCATATTTCCATAATATACCGATCCCTACAAGGTTCTGGCGCAATTCGTAGGCGCTGCGAAGATGGGAGCCACTTAAAAAACCCAATCCACCACTGTATATTTTCAATGGTTGGTGTACAGCAAACTCCATAGAAAAATAAGCGATCTTCTTCCCGTAAGCAGTGTCTACCGGGTAAGGTATTTCGTATTGATTAAAGTTCATTCAAGTGCGATTTTGAGGTTGCAATATAACCCCCTTTTCATTATTAGCTGCTTAAAATCGCATTTTAATGTGTAAAATGGACACAATCAACAGGGGTAAATATTTTAGTTATGTATTGTAAAAATATTTAGATTTGTCTAAATTTTTAAATTTAAGTATGCAGCATACCACCAGCGAGGAAAATTACATCAAGGCCATTTACCACCTGGAAAGGCTTCATGGCAATGTGAGCACTTCCCTGTTATCTGCTGAAATTCAGACCCGGCCTGCCTCAGTCACCGATATGCTGAAAAAACTTCAGGCTAAAAAAATGGTTGACTATACTCCATATCGTGGTTTTGTACTTACGACCGGGGGCACTACCAAAGCATTGGAAATAATACGTAAACACCGGTTATGGGAGTATTTCCTGGTAAACAAACTTGGTTTTGCCTGGGATAAAGTGCATGCCGTTGCCGAAGAACTGGAACATATTAACAGCGCGGAATTAGTAAGCCGGCTGGATAAATATCTTGGCAACCCGCCTTATGATCCACATGGCGACCCCATACCCGACGAGAAAGGAAAGATCAGGACTATCCAGCAAACAAGCCTGGCTGAGGTACCTCTCCGTCTACAGGTATTGGTAAGTTCAGTTAAAAACCAAAGTGCTGAAATGCTCGAAATGTTACGGCATTATGATATAGGAATCGGTTCTAAAATAAAAGTATACCAGCGATTTGGATTTGATGGTTCAATAGAAATAAAAGTAGAAAAAAACCCTGCCACTATAGTCAGCAAACTGGTGGCATTAAATGTTTATTGTGTAATATGAAATTAAAAATACTACCTGAAGACAGGTCTCTGAGTGAAGTACATGAATCGATTGATACCACTAAAAAACTGGTTGGCTGGAAAAGAATATTTTCTTTTTTAGGACCTGCCTACCTGGTGAGTGTAGGTTATATGGATCCAGGGAACTGGGCTACAGACCTGGCAGGTGGCAGTAAATATGGGTATAGCCTCATCTGGGTTTTACTTATGAGTAACCTGATGGCATTGTTGCTGCAAGGCATGTCTGCCAGGCTTGGCATAGTGCGCGGCCGCGACCTGGCCCAGGCTAACCGGGAGGCATACCCTAAATTAATCAATTTTTGCCTTTACCTCCTGGCGGAGATTGCCATAGCAGCTTGTGATCTTGCAGAAGTATTAGGGATGGCAATTGGTATTCAACTCCTCACCGGCTTACCGTTGGTTTGGGGTGTAAGTATTACAGTGTTGGATACTTTCCTTTTGTTATACCTGCAACGGATGGGTATCCGTAAAATGGAAGCCTTTATTATAACCCTGGTAGCCATCATTGCCATATGTTTCCTCATCCAGATAGTCTTGGCAGGACCCGTATTAAGCGAAGTAGTCAGCGGCCTGGTGCCTACTGTTCCTGATGATACAGCGCTGTATATAGCCATCGGTATAATAGGTGCCACGGTAATGCCACATAACCTTTACCTGCATTCAGCGCTGGTACAAACCCGGAAGATTGACCGCACAGACAAGGGGATCAAGCAGGCTATTAAGTTTACCAGGATAGATACTACTATAGCCCTCAATATTGCTTTCCTGGTTAATGCAGCTATACTGATACTCGCAGCCACTGTATTTTTTAAAACAGGTAATTCTGAAGTAGCAGAAATCAAAGAGGCACATCGTTTATTACCTGGTTTTTTAGGTAACACTGCTCCGGTGTTATTTGCACTGGCACTTATTGCTGCCGGGCAGAGCAGTACTATCACAGGTACACTTGCCGGCCAGATAATTATGGAAGGATACCTGAGCCTCCGGATAAATCCTATCCTGCGACGGCTGATCACCCGCCTGGTAGCTATTGTTCCCGCACTTATTGTGATACTTATTTACGGGGAGGAAAAAATAGATGCTTTACTTGTGATGAGCCAGGTGGTCTTAAGTCTGCAACTAGGCTTTGCCGTAATCCCACTAATTCAGTTTGTAAGTGATAAAAAAACGATGGGTAATTTTGCAATAACTCCCATTACCAAAATAGCTGCCTGGCTAATTGCAACCATATTGGTTTTTTTAAATCTTAAAATGCTGTATAATGAAACCCTGCCTGTTTTCCAGGAAGGTGAAACCTGGGCAAAGTTGCTGGTTATATCAGCAGGCCTGTTTTTCGGTGGATTGCTGCTGTATGTATTACTTTTTCCCTGGATTCAAAAGAACCGTTTAGCCAAGTCGATACATGTACACAAGCCAAATGAAGTGCTACCTCCTATTGCCTCCCCTCAATTTCATAAAATTGCAGTAGCCCTGGATTTTTCAGCTAATGACAGTAAACTGATTTCTTATGCTATCGGCCAGGGGAATCTGAAAAGTGAATTTGTATTATTACATATTGTAGAAAGTGCTTCAGCCAGATTACTGGGAAAGGAAAGTGATGATTATGAAACCCGCGACGACAAAGAAAGATTACAAAATTATGTGGGCCAGTTGCTAAACCAGGGGTATGCGGTAACCGGGGAGTTAGGATACCAAAACCGGGTTAAAGAAATTGTGCGGATCGTAAAAGAAACAGGAGCTGATATGCTGGTAATCGGTGCCCATGGTCATACTGGCATGAAAGATTTTATTTATGGAGCCACCGTAAACGCAGTTAGGCATGAACTTAAAATTCCGGTACTGGTAGTTACTTTGTAAGCAGGCCCAGTTTGGCATTTAACAGGTCATTCCATTGAGACTGAATTTCCCGTAACTGCCCGTTCCGGGTCTGCCCGTCGTATTCATTTTGCATTTTATTCATCACATAAATGCATTCTTCATAGATGCGGGGTAAGAGCGTATTGTAATTAGTAGTGGTGAATACAGTGCTTTGTAATTTTTCCATGAAAAGTTTTGCCGCGAGGTAACTTATATCAAAATGGTGCTGCTCATGATTAAGGATATAAGGAATATTTTTCCCTGGTTTATACCAGGATTTGTTTTTATTAA
>JBKJUT010000268.1:0-10170 GCA_046590515.1 Ferruginibacter sp. | reverse complement strand
TAGAATTAATCAACCCAAGTAAAAGAGACCCTGTATCTCCCATGAATATCTTAGCAGGAGAAAAATTGTAAATAAGGAAACTTATAAGGCTGCCGGCGAGGGCAAAGCCCATTACGGCATAGGTTAACTGCCCGATTGAATAAAAATAACTGCCGAAGACTACGGAAGTAAGGAAACCCAGGCTACCTGCCAATCCATCAATTCCATCAATAAGGTTGAAGGAATTTGTTATTACCACAATACTGAAAACCGATACAGCTATACTCGCCAGGTGTGGTAACTCATAAATACCCAGAAACCCATGCATGTTGGTGATCTGAACTCCACCGAATTTAATGAGAATACCTGCGGCTAGTAACTGGCCAATGAATTTTTTACTGGCCGATAAGATGAGGATATCATCTTTCATACCCAGGAAGAAAACCACAATGGCGGCAGCTGCAAAATATTGAATTTCGCCTGCCATATTAGAAGGAACACCCATTAGCATCCCGATTATAAAACCAGCGAAAATACCTAAGCCGCCTAAAGTAGGTATAACTACTTTATGCACCTTCCTCTCATCTGGCTCATCAAAGAGTTTTTTATCTTTTGCTACCTGGATAATTACGGGTATTGAAAAGAACGTAATGAGGAATGCAAGTGCCGCGCTAAGTAAAATATTATCCATGCCAGTTTATTAATTATGCTTCTAGGACTGCAAAAGTATCAAATATGTTGTTCAGAATGTATTTTAATAGGATAAATGAGAATTTCAGGCAATTACCAGGTTGCCCTGAATAATTTTACTTCACCCTAAGCTCCCACGGTTAATTAACGGTAATTAGGTAAACTTATTATGAAGCCGCCGATAAACCCCTTTTTTGCTCCTCGTTTGTGTGATTTGAAGTACGTTTGCACCCAATCTCGATATTATACAGTAAAAATTATGCCGATGATAAGTAACATGGAATTAAAAATGTTAGCCACCCAGGTGAGGAGGGATATTGTTAGAATGGTTCATGCCGTGCAAAGCGGGCATCCGGGCGGTTCTTTAGGCTGCACGGAATACCTTACTGCCTTATATTTCAGAATTATGCATCATAATCCGGAATTTACAATGGATGGAAAAGGCCAGGATTTATTTTTCCTTAGCAATGGACATATTTCCCCGGTATTTTACAGCGTATTGGCCCGGAGTGGCTACTTCCCGTTGCAGGAGTTGTCTACTTTCCGGAAAATCAACAGTAGGTTACAGGGCCATCCTACCACGCATGAGGGCTTACCTGGGGTACGGGTTGCCAGTGGCTCCCTCGGTCAGGGAATGAGCGTAGCCATTGGTGCGGCGCTTTCAAAAAAATTAAACGGAGATACTTCCACAATATATTCTCTTCATGGAGATGGGGAATTAGATGAAGGCCAGAACTGGGAGGCCATTATGTTTGCTGCCCATAAGCAGGTAGATAACCTGATTTCTACTATAGATTGGAATGGTCAGCAGATTGACGGGCCAACCAGGAAAGTAATGAGTTTAGGCAACCTGCATGCAAAATTTGAAGCTTTTGGCTGGGAAGTAATGGAAATGGAAGGAAATGATATGGATTTAGTGATTGCTGGCCTGGAAAAAGCTAAAAGTCTGACGGGGAAAGGCAAGCCAGTGGTGATACTGATGAAAACAGAGATGGGATACGGAATAGATTTTATGGTAGGCAGCCATGAATGGCATGGGATCGCACCCAACGATGAACAATTGAAATCAGCACTTGACCAGTTACAAGTGGAGGGCGCACTCCAGGATTATTAAAATCAGCGTAGAGACAATGGTTGGCGCGCTGCCTTGCGGGAAGGAAACCAGGAAGCCACCAGGGAGATCAGCAGGGCAGTAAGGCTTACCAGGAAAAAATCTGATGGGATCAGTTTTACCGGAAAATAGTCTATCAGGAAAGATCCACCCTGCAGTTTTATGATTTTATACTTTACCTGCAGGATACAGATTACTATCGCTAAAATTATCCCGCTGCCGGCGCCTATAATTCCCAGTAACAAACCTTCGCTTAAAAATATACGGGATATGGCGGCTTTGGTTGCCCCCATACTCTGTAATATGGCTATATCCTGCTTTTTTTCCAACACCAGCATCGTCAGCGCACTTATCATATTGAATGCTGCTATTACAAGTATCAGTGTCAATACTGCATAAATTGCCCACTTTTCTGTTTTCATGGTATTATACAGGTTGGTATTTTGTTCAAACTTGGTTTGCACTGTATAAGCCGGACCAAGCAGTCCGGAAAGCACTTTTTTATTTTTCTCAAAGGAAGCCGGATCCTTCAAACGGATTTCCATTCCCGTGTATTCATTTACGTTATAACCCATCTGTTGTTTTATAAAATCAATATTGGTGATGGCATACAGGTTATCAAATTCCTGTTGAATGGAAAAAACACCGCTTGCTCTCACATTACCCTGGCTGATAGATTCGAGGGGATCTGTGCTTGTAGTTTTCCTGGGGAGGATTACCGTCAGGTTTTCGGGTGCAAAAGTGGGGTCAATGCTGATGGCGGCGGCATTTTGTACCCCGTTACCTATAACAATAAGTGGATCATCTACGGTGCCGGTATAGAAATTCCCATTGCTTATATGACCGGCTACTCCGGAAACTTTAGAAAAATTATTATCAACACCTTTTAAGACTACCACGGACTGCGCCTCACCATTCTGAAGCAATGCGCGCTCTTCTGTAATCATGGAAACTGACCCTATATAGCTCTGTTGCTGAACGAGCCGTAATTGATCAGCGGTTAAAATAAATGATTTACCCTGGGAAGGAATAACTTTTATATCCGAATAAAAGGAAGAGTAAAGTGATTTAACCAGGTCCTCGAATCCATTAAATACACTTAAAACCAGCACCTGGCAACAGGTAGCAAAGGCTATAACCCCTACAGTTACCCAGGCAATGATGTTAATGGCATTAGCAGATTTTTTAGCCCTGAAATACCGCCAGGCAAAATCTAAATACATGTAAAATGTTTAGGTGAGCCTCTATGGATTGAGATCTTTCGAATCGTTTTTCTTTATATCCTTGAACAGTTGTTCCATTTTATCTACGTAATCAAGTGTGTCATCAATATAAAAGCTGAGTTGTGGCATACTCCTGAACTGGTGCTTTATTTTAGCAGTCAACGCTTTCTTGATTTCCCAGCTTTTTTCTTCTATTGCTTTAAGGGCAGTTTGAGAATCTTTCACTTTAAAAAAACTAAGATATACACGTGCATCGAAAAGGTCAGGAGTAATCTTTACGGAGGAAATCGAAACCATACCACCATCGATCATAGATATGCCAAGGCGTTGAAATATTTCATTGAGATCCTTTTCAAGAACGGCCGCTACCTGCTTTTGTCTTTTTCCTTCTAACATATCATAGAGTTTTATCCTTGTAAAATTACTTACTTTGTGCCGTTTATATCCGCATTAATATTTTATCCGGCTGCATGAAGAGTTTACATACAATTTTCAGGTACATTAAAAAATATCCCGGCCTGGTGGCTACATATTTCGGATTTAATATTTTGTCTGCTTTATTCAGCGTGTTTTCCCTGGGCCTGTTAGGACCTTTTTTAATGCTGCTGTTTAAACAAGGTGATGTATTAAAAACCAGTACCGCGGTTTCTTCAGGCTGGAATCCTATAAGCCGTTTCAGCGCCTGGTTTACGCAATTACTGAATAGCCCGGGTGGGGCCGGCAAAGCCCTGACCATTATTTGCCTGGTAATGCTTTGTGCCATTTTATTAAAAACCTTTTTCTCTTACCTCAGCACGTACTTTCTTAATCCTATTCGCAACAGGATATTGAATGATATGCGCAGTAACATGTATCATAAAATTCTGCAACTGCCTATCGGTTATTTCAGTGAGCAGCGTAAAGGGGATATTATGAGCAAGCTTTCCAACGATTTGAATGATGTGGAAAGTTCTACTATCAGTGTGCTGGAAAGTTTATTCAGGGAGCCGGTTGTAATAATTCTGAGCCTCGGATATATGATCTATTTGAGTCCCCAACTTACCTTATTCCTGCTGATTTTTTTACCGATCTCTGGCTTTATCCTTGGGCGGATAGGACGCTCGCTTAAGAAAGAAAGTAAAAATGTTTTGCAGCAGTTCGGGCGCATATTTTCTACTATTGAGGAAACAATTGGCGGAATCCGCATAATCAAAGCATTCAATGCGGAAAAAAAGATCGCACGAAAATTTGACCAGGAGAATGAAGAAATGTTCCATTTTAAAAACAAGGCAAACCGCCGCCGCGACCTGGCATCACCGGTATCAGAGGCACTGGGAGTAACATCTGTGCTGGTAATACTTTATTATGGAGGGCGCCTGGTGTTAAATGGCGATCCTACTTTTACATTGAATGCGGCCAACTTCCTTGCATATATTGCCATATTCTCTCAATTGATACAGCCACTTAAGGCGTTGTCAAACGCCTCTTATAATATACAAAAGGGCGCCGCCAGTATTGAGCGTATTGAACTCCTGATTAATGAAAATGTAGGCATAAAAGAACCGGAAAACCCAAAGATCCTGGAACACTTTTCTCATTCGATTGAATTACGGAATGTGAGCTTTGCCTACGAGGATCATCTTATTCTTAAAAATATCAACCTGGTAATCGGCAAAGGTAAAATGGTAGCATTGGTAGGAAGCAGCGGTGCCGGTAAAAGCACCCTGGCAGACCTGTTGCCGCGTTTTATAGATGCTACTGAAGGTGAAGTATTGATTGATGGAATAAATATTAAAGAATACAGCCTTCATTCGGTAAGGCATCAAATGGGAATTGTTACCCAGGAAGCGATCCTTTTTAATGATACTATCAGTAATAATATTGCACTGGGTAAAGATGATGCTTCACAGGAAGAAATCATCAATGCCGCACAGATTGCCAACGCTGCGGATTATATTGAAAAGAAAGAACACGGCTATGAAACAAATATAGGAGACAGGGGTATGAAGCTCAGTGGCGGGGAAAGGCAACGGATGACCATTGCGCGGGCGGTATTAAAAAATCCACCCTTACTCATTCTGGATGAAGCTACGTCGTCCCTTGATACTGAAAGTGAAAGGTTGGTGCAGGATGCCATTAATAACCTGATGAACAATCGCACCTCACTGGTTATTGCCCACCGGTTGAGCACTATCAGGAATGCTGATGAGATCATTGTGTTACAAAAAGGGGAGATTGTAGAACGGGGCACACACGAAAGCCTGATACTTCAGAACGGGTTTTACAAAAAGCTTGTGAATATGCAGGAGGTCAAATAATCTTTAATCAGTAGAAAAGAAAAAGGAGAATGCAAACGCATTCTCCTTTTTTATTAAGCAGGTAAATTATTTAACGATTCCCATCTTAGCTTCTATGCACAAAGTAGCATGTGGTACTGCGCGAAGCCGTGCTTTGTCGATCAGTTTACCCGTAACCCGGCAAATGCCATAGGTTTTGTTTTCAATACGCATAAGGGCCTTTTCCAGGTGATCAATAAATGTGATCTGGCGGCTGGCCATTTGGCTAAGTTGCTCGCGCTCCATGCTCAGGCTGCCATCTTCCATGGTCATATAACGATTGTCACTCTCGTCGCCACCCATATCATCTTTACGGGTGATAAGGCCTTGCAGGTAATTAAGTTCTTTTTTAGCAGCTTCCAGTTTACGTCCAATCAATTCACGGAATTCAGTAAGGTCAGAATCGCTGTATCTCACAATTGGAGCACCAGGATCATGTCGTGGTTGATCCAATACAGATTTGGTAAAATCCGGCTGGTAGGTACGAGACGTTTTAGTGTTTATTTTAGGAAGTACTACCGGCTTAGGAGGTACTACTTTAATATCTTTTACATTTTTAGGCACCGTTTTTACCGGGGCGGATTTAACTGCTTTTTTAGGTGCAGCCTTTTTTTCTTCAATCTTTTTTGCCATAGGTTGTGTGGCCGGCTTTTGAACAGCTACCGGTTTTTTTTGCGCTGGTGTAACAGGTTTAGCAGTTTTATTTGGCAAAGGTTTTTTGAGAGATACGGATTTTGAAGCAGGAACGATTTTCTTTGCCGCATTTTTTGCGACAGGTTTAGCAGCAGGCTTAACAGTTTTCTTAGCCACAGGCTTTACAACTTTCTTAGGAGCAGGCTTGGCGGGTTGTTTGGCAGTCACCTTTTTAGGAGCAGCCTTCTTAACGTTAGCAGCGGGTACCTTCTTAGGGGCTGGTTTCTTTGCAGCGGGTTTTGCTGCCTTTTTTTTAGTTGCCATACTACTTGCTTATTTTATTTACGTTCACGGTTAAAGATGCATCATTTACCTCTATCTGCATTCCTTTAGTCTGGGGTACAAATTCAAGGAAATCAGCCAAAATTTCGCGGCAAATATAATCTTTAAATTGAATTAAAGAGGGTTGCAAAATTTCATCGGGACTAATCTGCAATGAAATCCGGTCTGTAAGTTCATAATTGTTGTCTTTACGCAGGTTTTGAATCCGGTTCACAAATTCCCGTGCATTCCCTTCATTTTTAAGGACTTCGGTGATTGTTATGTCAAGCGCTACCGTAAGATTTCCTTTGCTGGCGATCTCGTAACCCGGGATTTCATCAGTAACTATCTCCATATCCTCTGCCGAAATAATTATGGGTTCACCTCCCTGGCTTACTTCTTCCGGATTCAGCACATAGGGACCTACCTGCACTTTTTCAATTGTTTCATTGTCAAAGTTTTCAATAAGAGAAGCAGCCCATTTCATTTTGGGTCCCAACTTCTTACCCAGGGTTTTGAAATTGGCTTTGGATTTTTTGCGGATAAAATCATTATCAACCTCCAATATTTCAACTTCTTTTATATTAGTCTCTGCGAGTATAATACTTTCTATTAATTTGATATTTGCCGCCATTCTTCTATCCATAGCGGGGATAAATACTTTTTGCAGAGGTTGCCTGACCTTAATATTTACTTTTTTGCGCAACGACAGTATCAATGAGGAAGCATCCTGGGCGAGTTGCATCCGGTATTCGAGGCTTTCATCTATTATTTCCTCATTACATTTTGGAAAATCGATATGGTGAACAGATGTAGCCTGGTAGCGACCCGTGATAGAATTCAGGTTATTAAAGAGCCAATCTGCAAAGAAAGGAGCAACCGGTGCAATCAACGCCGTTATGGTTTCCAGGCATTCATATAAAGTCTGGTATGCACTGATCTTGTCATGTTCGTATTCGCCCTTCCAGAACCGACGGCGGCATAACCTAACGTACCAGTTACTTAACTGTGCATCTAAAAATTCTTCAATAGCTCTGCCGGCCTGGGTAGGTTCGTATGCATCAAAACTTTCGGTAACTTTTTTCTTTAAGGAATTGAGTGAAGAAAGTATCCACCTGTCTATTTCAGGTCTGTCATCAAGTGGAATATATTTTTCTTTGAAAATGAAGCCATCCACATTGGCATATAATGCAAAAAACTGGTAGGTATTGTAAAGGGTGCCAAAAAATTTCCGTTGCACTTCCCGGATACCTTCTTCATCAAATTTCAGGCTATCCCAGGGTGAAGCATTAGTGATCAGATACCATCGGGTAGCATCTGCACCAAAAGTATCAATAGCAGCGAAAGGATCAACTACGTTACCCAGTCTTTTACTCATTTTATTTCCCTTCTTATCCAGCACCAATCCATTGCTCACCACGGTTTTATAAGCTACGCTGTCAAAAAGAAGTACCGCCAGGGCATGAAGGGTGTAAAACCAGCCACGTGTCTGGTCTACTCCTTCGGCAATAAAATCTGCCGGAAAATTATCCTTGAAAGTTTCTTTGTTTTCGAATGGAAAATGCCATTGTGCGTAAGGCATTGCACCGCTGTCGAACCATACATCCACCAGGTCAGGCACACGCTTCATGGGTAAGCCTTTATCGCTCACCAGGATAATATCATCTACGTAAGGCTTATGTAAATCGAGTATCCCTTCATGTAAGTAGTTGGCATTTATGCCGTTTCCTAAAACTTCGTTTGCTTTTTTTATAGCAGCGTTCAGTTCAGCGATACTTCCTATGCACACCTGTTCACTGTCATCAGCTGTTTTCCAGATAGGGAGTGGTGTGCCCCAATACCGGCTACGGCTTAAATTCCAGTCTACCATATTCTCCAGCCAATTACCAAAACGACCGGTTCCGGTTGCCGCAGGTTTCCAGTTGATGGTATTATTCAGTTCTATCATCCGGTCTTTTACTGCAGTAGTTTTAATAAACCACGCATCAAGGGGATAATAGATTATAGGCTTATCTGTGCGCCAGCAGTGTGGGTAGCTGTGCTCATACTTCTCCACTTTAAAAGCCCGGTTTTCTTTTTTGAGGTTCACGGCAATGTCCACGTTTACATCCTCAAAACCAGGCAGGTCCTTATAATTTTTTACATACCTGCCACTCCATTCGCCGCTTCCTGCTATAAATTTGCCTTCTTTATCTACCAGGGTAAGTATGCCAAGATTATTTTTTTGTCCGGCTTTGTAATCATCGGCGCCAAAGGCGGGCGATGTATGTACGATACCGGTTCCGTCTTCTGTAGTTACAAAGTCTCCGGTTATAACCCTGAAGGGATTAGCCCCCGGCGTTATTTCTTCTATCTTTTCCAGGCTATTGGACTCAAAAGGCAAGAGTTGTTCATAGCTGATTCCTTCCAGCTCGCTGCCGGTACACTCAGTTAATATTTTCCAGGGAATTAATTTATCTCCTTCACTGTAAGTAGAAAAATCCAGGTCTTCACCTTCAGGCTTAAAATATTTGTGCATCAATGGCCTGGCAAGCACCACGTGTACCGCTTTATAAGTATAAGGATTAAAGGTCTTTACCAAGACATACGGGATCTTAGGCCCAACCGTTAGTCCGAGGTTGGACGGGAGAGTCCAGGGGGTGGTGGTCCAGGCCATCATAAAAATTTCAGCTTCCTGGTCAGCAACTGCATTAAAAAGCCCGGTACTTTTTTCGTTGGGCTTCACTTTAAACATGGCTACCACACTGGTATCCTTTACATCTTTGTAAGTGCCCGGCTGGTTAAGTTCATGGCTGCTTAATCCCGTACCGGCGGCCGGAGAATAGGGTTGTATGCTGATGCTCTCGTATAAATAGCCTTTTTTATATAATTCACTCAGGCACCACCACAATGTTTCTATATAGGAATTTTCAAAAGTGACATATGGTTTCTCCAGGTCTACCCAATAACCCATTTTCCTGGTGATATTATCCCACAGGTCTTTGTACCGCATAACTACTTCACGGCATTTGTTATTATAATCTTCCACAGATATTTTAACGCCAATATCTTCCTTTGTTATACCTAATTCTTTTTCAACCCCTAATTCAATGGGTAACCCATGGGTATCCCAGCCACCTTTACGTTTAACCTGGTAGCCTTGCATAGTTTTATACCGGCAAACCAAATCCTTTAATGTACGGGATATCACGTGGTGAATTCCTGGTTTTCCATTGGCACTGGGGGGGCCTTCATAGAAAACAAATGGTGGATGGCCTTCCCGCAGCGTTATGCTTTTAGAGAAAGTATAGGCGCTTTCCCATTTCTCTAATATATCCTGGCTGATGGCAGGTAAATTCAACTGCTGGTATTCGGTATATCTGCCTGGCATGTCGGGTAATAATTTACTTTTTTTAAGTGTGCGAAGTTAGTAATAACAAGGGAAAAATGGTTGGACTATAAACTCCAGAGAATTTAAACTGGGATTTTAACGAATGCATTTATCCACAAAAAATCCCGTTGGCATAGTATTGGATTTTTGGAGTTAGCTGACACAATTTTGGGTTGACCTATGAAGGCACCTTTCTGAATAATATTTTAAAAGGTCATGTAAATGGCCAACATATAAACGATTTGCTGGTTTAGGGTTTTATTAGGGTAAAACGGCGGTATTCTTACTCCCGTTTTTATTTTATCGAGGATAGGAATATTATCGCAGCAACAGTTCACAAGGCTTTAAGCCTGTGTGCTTTTTAAACGCTGTACTAAAGTGGGAGATAGAAGAATACCCAAGCAGAAGAGATACTTCAGTTACGCTTAACCCCTTTTCATATAAAAGGTATTTTGCATGTTCCATCCGTTGCCCCTGGTAGAAATCAAAAATGGTTGTTCCAAAAATTTCTTTAAAACCTTTTTTGAG
>JBKJUT010000109.1:0-5346 GCA_046590515.1 Ferruginibacter sp. | reverse complement strand
GCAATGCTGCCAATCGTATCTACTAACAGCATCCTGTCATCCGGATCATCATCTGCATAAAGCAAAAAACCGGTTAGTTTTGAATTTATCATTTTGGGTATTTAATAATGAACCTGTTTTATTTTACCCTCTCACAGGAAAATACAATTATGATAATTGTTAACCCTTCTAAAATTATACGAATATCACACCAAAATAAGTAAACAAATTAATTACACATATAAAATTTTGTCACAATTTCGGAAAATAAAAAAAAATGACAGCGATCAAATTTGTTTACCATTTTTAGTATAATGCCGGTAGATTCTCAACAAAACTATAGTGTATTACTTCCAGCAAAGCTGTGAGTAGTAACTGGTAGCTTAAAAATAGTCAGACGAAGGCCTGTATTTACTCCCATCCCCAATGTATAAAAATTTTATGAGCCTCCTTGGTTTGTAAAAAACGTATGAATTTAACTGCTGTTTCCCGTTGATCAGTTGACATAGCAATGGCAATAGGAGTACCCCTGTATATAGTTTGTCCTGCAGGGATCTTTACCAGGCTGGTTATATCCTTGAGGCGTAGATGCCATGAAGAATAGGTGATCCAGGCATCATAACTTGTATCTTTTTTCCAGGCTTCAATAGCTAAGGCAGTGTTGACGAATGAACCGGAAATATTTTTTTGAAAAGGTCCAATCAGATCAGACCTCCCGGCAATATCTTCCCACATGCCTAATTGGCCTGCACCATTTACATCCAGTATTCTTATTCCTGGTTTAACCAGGTCGCGAATGGACCTGATCTTTTTTGGATTACCAGGCCTTACCAGGATGCCGGCTGACCGACGGTAGAGTTCTACCCGTGAAGTACTGTCAATCATCCCGGGATGTTGAAGGGAAAATTGTGTAAGCATATATTCCGCTCCACCAAATACGAGGTCGGCATTTTGCCTTGCAGCGTCTATCCATTTTGTTTCAGGCCCCGCAATTACTTTCACGGCGACCTGGAATTTTTCAGAAAAACGCTTACCGGCAGCCTCCATAGCAGCCTGGGGGCCACCAGGACCATATACAAATAAAGTATCCTGAGCCTGGACAACTGTACAAAGCAACACTAATGTGGAAAGAAAAATATTTTTCATTTTTTATTGTTTAGCAAGTGATTTTAATTGTTCAATAAATGTTTTGGTATCATATACGCCCATTCCTGTTTTGTTCATAACAATATCCCCGTTTTTATTTAATACCACAGTAGTCGGCAGGTTTCCATTATAATATTCGGATGATATTTCGCCGGATAGCTTTACCTGAGGCATAGTATACCCGTTTTCACTGTTGAATTTTATTGCTGTATTGATATTTTCATCTTCATTAACGAAGAGGAAAGTTATCTGTGGATCGCTTTTTAATTGTTCATATAAATTATTGATAGAAGGCATTTCAGCCCGGCATGGAGGACACCAGGTAGCCCAGAAATTAATAAACACCACCTTACCTTTTAAATTTTCAGTTGAATGAATTCCTAATGCATCCTGGTAAGAAAAACCTGTATTGATACCCGGTTTAACCGGATCGCTTTTTATTTCTGCAGTGAATAAGCCTATTGAAGAAAGACCACGCAACAAAAGGATTTTAGTTCCAGGATGAAAAATTGCTAGTAAGACAATACCGAAAAAAAACACGTTGCCCGTAATATGCCATAATTTTTTGCTGCCTGGTAATTTAAATGCCATTCATTAATTTATGCCGTAATTATAACTAATACTATGCCTTAAACTAAAACACCTGTTCTATAGTCAGGAAAAGTGTATAGCTTTCAATTAACCATTTGTAATCATAATATGTCCAGAATAAATGTGATCCAATACGAACAGGCCTCAGGAGAATTAAAGAACATGTACGATGAGATAATCGGCAAAAGGGGCAGATTATCTGAAGTTTTAAAAATTCAAAGCCTGCATCCTGCTTCTATCCAAAGTCACATGCAATTATACCTTGATATTATGTTCAGCCAATCTCCGGTTTCGAGGGCAGAAAGAGAAATGATCGCGGTTGTTGTTTCTACTGCAAATGGATGTGGTTATTGCCAGGTTCATCATTCGGCAGCATTACATAATTACTGGAAGGATGAAAACCGTCTTCATGTATTTATTGAAAATTATCAGAATGCCCGATTATCTGTTCGTGAACTTGCCATGTGTAAGTTTGCTTTTCATTTAACAAAGGAACCTCAAGCTCATGCAAATACAGATTTTACCCAAAATTTAAAAAATGAAGGACTCGATGACAGGTCAGTCTTAGATGTGGTGTTGGTTACTGCGTACTTTAATTTTGTAAACAGGATGGTACTTGGGTTGGGAGTTGACCTGGAGCATGAGCAGGGTGCCGGTTTTAAATATTAACTAAATATGGAATAGGCAAAACGCAGCAATTTAATTAATCCTTCTGTCAGGCTTTTCTGTTTGTATTTTAGTATAGTTTTCTGGTTAATGCGGGTAGCAACAGGGTAGGGGTAAATTTTGTTGAAAATGTTATCAATTGATAAGCCTGTAGAATTAGCCAAAACCAGTTCCTGTATCAATTCTCCGGCAGCAGGAGCTACCATGGTTCCTCCCAGGATTGTTTGTTTCCTCAAAAACCGCTTTTTATTAATGTAAAGGACCATCTTACCATACCTGTAATCATCGGTAATAGCCCTGTCATCATCTTCAAAATCCTGGTCGAGCCTGATAAAGTCTACCTTTTTTTCTTTTAATTGTTTTTCATTAAATCCGAACGAGGCTACCTGCGGGTCAGTAAAGGTGACCCAAGACATGTGATCATTATTCAATTTCTTTTTAAAAGGAGAAAAGAAATTGTTTAACAGGATCCGCCCGTGTAATTCTGCTGCATGTGAAAACTGCAGACTACCTGCCACATCACCAGCCACGTATATTTTTTTATTGGTTGTACGAAGGTATTTATCAACTGTAATTTTTTCATCTTTAACCTGTACGCCTGCATTTTCCAATTGAAGTTGTTCTATGTTTAACTTACGCCCAATACCTACGAATACGGCATCCATACCAATTGAAACGGAACTGCCGTCTTTCAATGTTAACTGGGCTGTACCTGCTGTAAAACTTTTTGTTGCGGCATTAAAATAAAAGGTAATACCTTCTGCCTTCAATTGTTTCAGTAATACCCCGGTTACAACAGGATCATCATGTTGCATAATTCCATTGCCCGTTTCTACCAAAGTAACTGAGGATCCTAACCGCTGCATAGCCTGTGCTATCTCAATACCTATAGGTCCTCCACCAATAACAAGTAATCGTTCAGGTAAGTTATCAATATGAAAAATACTTTCATTATCTAAATAATTTACCGTTTCAATCCCGGGTAAATCCAATTTTCTTGGCCTGGATCCGGTTGCAATCACAAATTTTTTCGCGGTATAAGTTTTCCCGGCAACAATTATTTTATCCTTTGCTGAAAAACGGGCTTCTCCGAGGGCCACTGTAATTCCCTGCAACTGTAACCAGCCTGCATTTTCATGCTCACGTATAATGTTCTGCCGCTGGTGCACATACGCAATAACTTTTTTAATGTCGATATGTGGGCCGGCAGTTTCTCCAAATTGTACGGCTTCCCTTGCTGCCTGGGCCAATTTTGCTGCATGGATAAGGGCCTTACTGGGTACACAGCCGTCATTCAGGCATTCACCTCCGATAGAATGATCTGTTTTAGATACCATGAGTACCTTGAACCCTAATTTAGCCATAAACAAGCCGGTGCTCAAGCCTCCTGATCCGCAGCCAATTACTATTATGTCGAATGTGCCTTCCATATATTCAGATTTACACTTCTATTTAATCACGTAGAGCATTTAAAAGTAGTGATGTGGCTTTCAATGTAATGAAAGCAATAACCAATCCGTATTTAAATTACATTTTACCGTGCCGGACTTTTGAAGATTGGGGGCGTATAATATAAATGAATACCAATCAATAAAATTTGAAGTCGCACGTACCTATAATTATATGTAAATGCAGTAAATTAGTTGGCAACATTTTTGGGATTAATTATAGTAATGATTTAAAAGTAATAACAAATAAATCCGGGTTAAAACTATTAGATCACCTATATTTCGCGAAGGAAATTTTTAAATGAAATTTTAAATATTTATTCAAAACATAAATTATGACAGGATACCATACCTACAAAAATTGCATAGATGCCTGCCTGGCCTGTGCTGCAGTGTGTAACCATTGTGCCTCCGCTTGTACTGCTGAAAAGGATGTACAGATGATGGCTACATGCATTCAACTGGATATGGAATGTGCCGCATTATGCTATGCTGCTGCCCAGTTAATGAGCCTGGGAAGTACTAAAGCAAAAGACATTTGCAGGTTATGTGCTGATATGTGTGACCAATGTGCTGCTGAATGCAGTAAACATGAAATGGAACATTGCCGGGAATGTGCCCAGGCGTGCAGAGACTGTGCAGATGCATGCCGTAAAATGATTTAAATGCAGGGTTTATAATCGGCTGAATCTTAAAAGCGGAATTTAACTTTTTAGTACATGGCTCCTATGATATGGATTTGGGGCCTTTATATTTTAAGCTTAAATTTGCGCTGAATGAAGAAGGTAATATTGTTATTATTGGTAACTGCTTACTCCTTGTCTACCCTGGGCATAACGGTATCTTCATTCTACTGTTGTGGAAATCTCAAAAGTATCTCAGTAAATTTTATTATTAAAGATCAAGGTGATTGCCAGGATAAAAAATGTTGTAATACCCACCATGAATTACATAAAGTCGATTCACAGCATTTGTTGGCAGACCCGGTAATTTTCCCCGTTTATTTTAATGTTTCGCCTGTTCAATATTATGATTCATACACGTTTTCAGAAAAAGCAATTCGTGGTTTCAATTTTTATAATCAGCCCAACCTTCACCAGGACATACCTGTTTACCTTATACATTGTTCTTTCCTCATTTAATAAGTTGTAGTTAACATCTGATTATTTATCAACTACAATTTTTATTATGAAATATTTATTTCTTTTATTTCTCCTGTGCTCTTCAATTTTTAGTTTTAGCCAACGGGCAGATACTACAGTTTCATTTCCGGTACAAGGAGTATGCGAACAATGTAAAACACGTATAGAAAAGGCGGCCAGTATAAAAGGCGTAAATACTGCCAGGTGGGATGTAGACAGCCATGTTTTGTTCCTGCAATACGACCCCTCCAAAGTAAACCTTGATAAAATTCATAAAAAAATAATTGCCGCAGGTCATGATACTGAGGTGGGAAGCACGAATACAACTGTTTACGATGCCTTACCTGCATGTTGTAGATACCGTGAACAGGAAA
>JBKJUT010000038.1:0-6238 GCA_046590515.1 Ferruginibacter sp. | reverse complement strand
TGCCCGAAAAAATACCCACCGGTTGCACCTAGTAGAAAACCAGAAACCATACCGGCTACATTTAAGCCGCCAATAAAAAAAGCCATCCCCATTCCTAGCAGCGCAAAAAAAACAACTGCAATAAATATTACTGAACTTTTCTTCTTTGCTTGCCCTCCGTTACTGGTATGAACTACTGAATGATGGTGAATTCTTTTTTTTGACCTGGCCATTGCATAAATTTTTTTATGAAGAAATACACCCGCCATAGGGTTGGAATTATATTTAATTTACCATTTTTAATCAACATAGGCCCATCCGTTTAACTGAGGGTAATGTTTGCACTGATATTGGTTATCTTTGAAACAATTGAGCTGCATGACTTTTAAAGAATTAAACATTACTCCACCACTTTTATCTGCCCTGGACGACCTGGGCTTTACTGAACCTACTCCTATACAGGAAAAGGTATATGCAGTGATGATGTCCGGCAGCGATGTATGTGGTATCGCACAAACGGGAACCGGTAAAACACTGGCTTACCTGCTCCCTACATTACGCCAATGGAAATTTTCAAAAGAAAAGAACCCCCAGGTTTTGATTATTGTGCCTACCCGTGAACTGGTCGTACAGGTAGTGGAAACTGTTAAGTTACTTACTGCCTACATGAACGTAGATGTGGTTGGTGTGTACGGAGGTACTAACATTAATACACAGCGCATTGAAGTTCAGAAAGGTGTTGATGTGCTGGTAGCTACTCCCGGACGTTTATATGACCTGGCAATGAATGGGGCTTTCCGTACAAAATCCATTAAAAAACTGGTTATAGATGAAGTGGATGAAATGCTTAACCTGGGGTTTCGGACCCAGTTGAAAAACATACTGGATTTATTACCTCCCAGGCGGCAGAACCTGATGTTCTCTGCAACCCTTACGGATGACGTTGAGGCTTTGATGCAGACTTATTTTAATTCACCGGTAAAGATTGAGGCTGCGCCTACCGGAACACCCCTGGAAAATATACGGCAATCTGTGTATCGGGTACCTAATTATAATACCAAGGTAAACTTGCTTAAATGGCTGCTGGCTGAAGACTCATCTATGAATAAGGTGCTCGTATTTGCGGCAACCAAACAGTTGGCTGATAAATTATTTGCTTCTATTGACCCTGTCTTCCCGGGGCAGGCGGGTGTCATTCATTCCAACAAGGAGCAAAACCACCGGTTTAATACGGTCAATTGCTTTAAAGACGGAACTTATCGCTTTATTATTGCTACGGATATAGTAGCACGCGGAATAGATGTGGCTGGGGTTAGTCATGTAATCAATTTTGATGTGCCGGAGGTTGCAGAAAATTACATGCACCGGATCGGGCGGACAGGCAGGGCAGATAAAGAAGGTATTTCAATCACCTTTGCAACAGAAAAAGAAGCGCCCCAGCTTTTGAAAATAGAAAGATTGATGAATTACATGGTGCCAGTCGCTCTTTTACCCGAATCGTTGGAAATATCAGATGTATTGACTGAAGATGAGATCCCTAAAGTATTTATGAAGGAGATCCAGCTTAAAGTGAAAAAGAAAGAAGACGTAGGCCCGGCTTTCCATGAAAAGTCAGCTAAAAACAAAAAAGTAAACTTTACCATGAGCCGTAAAGACCGGATGATGCAGAAATACGGTAAGCCTAAAACCCGCGGGCAGAAAAAATAACTATCCTTCCATTACCAGGCACTCTTTGTATACACCGATCTCCGGGTTATGCAGTAATTCGCGGATTGTTTTAACCAGCTCTTCACTTCCATCGTTCACAAAAAATTCCAATATGTAGGAATAATTGCAACTTTCGAAATAAGCCTCGTAAATATTAAGGGCAGCAAATTCCAGGCCTTTGAAAGGTTCTATATCATACACACTTTTGGCAATAAAAAGTAAAATCTTGGTAGCATCAGGATCTTCCGAGTGGCTGCTTTGTATCTGGAGAGGTTTATATCCACCTGCCTGTACCACTTTAATCTTAGACTCCGGCAATATTACCGACTTCTTTTCCTTCATAAATGTGAACTGGAGTTCATCTAAAGGGGCCATATGCTGTGAAACATATTTAAACCTGCTTTTAGCAGTCATCACCTGCTCCAATAAGTTAGACTTAATCTCTTTGGATTCAAATTTCTTCGCATAATGCTCCCAGTTACTAATAAACTGGTCAAATTCAAGATTTGTTTCAAAGCAGACAAATTGTACGATATTTTTTTTCAAAGTATCCTGTTTTAAAATGAATAGAGGGGCATCAAGGGATGGAAAGAGGATTCGCTAAAGCGCTTAAAGATAGGCTATTTCAGCCAGATATGTGAATAAAATACTGATAAGCTTCACTTTTAGTCAGGTATGACCGGTGGTAATCAATTCATGCGAAGATTTTGAAATAGAGGCAGCTATGCCGAATATATAGTTGAACTGGTCAGTGACAGACTTCACTTCAACCAGGCGTTTTTTAGTAGCAGACTCAAGTATGCCTGCCTGGATTTCTACTTTTCGTTTCTCTAACAATTCCTGTGAATATTGATTAATCATTTTTAAGGGACCTTTATTTGGCTGGATAGATGCGCCTTCTTCCCCATTGAGAAAATGAGTGCTGTTGCTGAAATGTAAGCGGGTATTTTCTATCACCGGCAAAAGGTCTCCGGAACGGAAAGTATTATTCCTTGACTGAAGATAATAGGATAAAGTTGCCAGGTGAGAAGTAAGGGTATGGTTTAATACTACGAAACGATGTATGGATTCAATACCTGCCTGGTAACGTTTGGGTTCGGAGAGCATCCGGTTAAATGCATCTGATAAATTGGCAAGTGCCACCAATACATCACGACGTGTTAACCTTATCACTTCCATATTTACCTGGTCAGAACTGGTAAATGCATTTGCAACAATGGTATAATATCTTTCATTGGCTTCAAGCATTGAAACCATATAATTTTTTATGGCAGACCGTTCCCACGCCGGTACCAGGAACAGGTTTACCAGGAATGCTATAGCTGAACCAATGGCAGTATCCACTACCCTGTCGGTCAACACATTTACAATACTACCAGGTGCCAACAGGTGAAAAAATATTAATAACTCCGGAGTCATAAGAATCACTGCGAGAAAATAGTTGGTTCGCAAAAATACATAGGATCCAGTCATCAGGACGATCATAAGCACTAACAACGCCGTCTTATCATGAACTGCGTAAAGGATTATCACGCCGATCAATACGCCCAGTATAGTACCAATCATCCTGTCTTTATTTCTCTTTTTAGTGAGGCTATAAGCGGGCTTTAATATCACTACAATGGTCAGCAAAATCCAGTAACTGTGTCCAAAATCAAAATTTAAACCTATAATAAAACCTAACAGTAAGGCAACGGCTACACGCAAAGCGTACCTGAATACATTTGACCGGAAATTCAGGTTATTAAAAAATAATGAAGGCCTGATATCCTCCGAAACAGTGAATGTATCAAAGTTTAAAGATGCTTTTTCATGGCGCCGTATTTTGCGGTCGTAACTGGTGTAGTGGTGAAGCTCATAAATCTTTTTACCCAGATCCTCCAGGTTCTGAAGTATCCTGCCCAGGCTGATAAAATCATCAATTTTATCGTCTTTCATAAATGTCTGGCGCAGAGATTCAAAATGTTCCCGGGTTTTCTTTAATTCATCCAGAAAGTCGGTCTGGATTACTGATTGGTCTCCTCCTTTCAATGATAAACCGATCTCATATAGTTCGTCCGATAAAGAAATTATAATATGACGGAACTCTTCCATTATCCCGGTTTCATCAAAGCGCTTATGTAAAATATCATATTGTTGATACGTCGTCATTACTGCTTCGAGTAAGTCAGATACATCAAGATAAATTTTAAGCAAAACCCGGCTGGTGTGAGTAGACTCCCGCACAATTGTGCGGGTCTTAAAAAGCAAATCACTCAATATATTCTGTTGCTGTTCTACAAATACCTGTTTCTCAAGTAAATGCTGGTAAATGGTATCGTACTGCGGGTTCTGACTGTAGAAATAGGATCGGGATCTGAAATAATCACTTATACTTATGACAAAATCCCCCATTACCTGTTGAATAATCTTGTAAGGCCTGATCCGGTATAACAGCAGGCTGTATACCATGTACCAGGTGCCGCCGGCAAATGTATAAAGTGCGTTTAACCATACCTGTTTGCCCTGCAACGGCGCTTCCAGGTTCAATACCAGGATAATAAGCGCAGAAATTCCGATAGAAGAAGCCCGTGCTCCGTAAATAGTAAGCATTGAAAATAAAAAACCAGAAAATAAAATAAGAAGGCCCAGGGCCACATGGGAAGGAAATACCAGGTGTACCAGTATTGAAAGCGTAGTTATAACCAGGCTGTTGGCCAGCATTCCATTCCGGCGATGTTTGACCGGCCCGGGATTATCTGCCACACTGGTACATAGGGCGGCTACCGACATTACCAGGCCTACAGGCAAAAGGTTAAATACATTCATTAAAAAAGAGGGAAGTACAATACCCGCAGTAATTCTCAGGCCTTCATTGAGAAATCTGCCATTAATAAAATTTTTATATGCCCTGCTTTCTTTCATTGTAAAACCGGCAATTTTAACCGGGTCTGAACCATTGTAAATTTGGTTCCTTAAAGTTTCGCATTATTTGTGTAATAATTTCTTATTATTCCGTGTTTTATTTATCCCAGTAAAACTGTATTTTGAAGGATGGATATCAGGCTATATTTTGAAACCATACCTGCCTGGCACAGGTCACTTATCCTTGCAGCAGGTTTATTTGCATTTTTTTTTCTGGAATACTTTATTCCTTATGTGAGTTTGACCTATAATAAAGCAAAGCATGCCGTGGAAAACCTGTTATTTACTGGTACCAGCGCAATTGTAAATTTCCTCCTGGCCTTCCTGGTTATTAATGCCTGCCAGGAAGTAACCCGATCTAAATTTGGCTTATTATACCTGATCCCTTTGCCTACATGGGCATTTGTATTAACAGGTTTATTATTGATGGATTTAATTGGTGCGTGGCTGGTTCATTTTCTTGAACATAAAGTTTACTGGATGTGGCGCTTTCATACCATTCATCACCTGGATGTATATGTAGATGTATCCACAGCAAACAGGCATCACCCGGTAGAAAGCATATTCAGACTGATTTTTACCGTGCTGGCGGTACTGATTTCAGGCTCTCCGGTATGGTTGGTTTTCTTATATCAAACTTTATCTGTGCTTCTATCGCAGTTTAACCACGCCAATATTAATTTAAGCAGCAGCACCGACAGGTTAATCAGCCTGGTATTTGTGTCTCCCAATATGCACAAAGTCCATCACCATAACAGGCAACCCTACACTGATTCAAATTATGCCAACATTTTTTCTGTTTGGGACCGGTTGTTCGGAACTTTCAGGAGCCTGTCAAAAAACAATATTAAATACGGCCTGGATGAGCACGTAACTGATAATCATCACAGCGTACTGCACCTGATGCGGTTACCTTTCAAAAAAAAGACAGTATAAATATAAATTAACGCAACTCTACAGTTTTATGAATTGCTGTTTGCTGGTGCCATCCGCATTCTGCAATATTAAAAAATAAGATCCTGCCAGCAATGTTCCCAATGGCAGGTGAATGGTATTACCGGCCAATTCATATTTTTTCTCCAGTATTTTTTTACCTGAGGTGGTAATTATTGACAATGTACCTACTCCGCTGTTAGCCGGCACAGTTATGAACAGGTCCTGTACTACCGGGTTAGGATAAATCTGAATGGCGAAAGGCAGTCCTTTTACAGGAACAACATTACTGTAGGCATTTCCCGATAGATCCAGGGCCTTTACACGGTAATAAGCTAACCCACGAAGGGGCTGCCTATCTGCAAACTGGTACCGTGACACCTGCTGACTGTTGCCATTGGCAGCACTTATTCCTATAACCTGGTAATTCACCCCGTCTGAACTTCTTTCAAGCAGGAATTTATCTACGTTGATTTCCACGCTGGTTTGCCAGTTCA
Source organism: Ferruginibacter sp. (assembly GCA_046590515.1). GTDB lineage: Bacteria > Bacteroidota > Bacteroidia > Chitinophagales > Chitinophagaceae > Ferruginibacter. The sequence continues at coordinate 218 of JBKJUT010000038.1, read as the reverse complement.
GTATTACCTGGTCATTGACACGGGCGGCGTTCAATGTTAATTCTTTAACAGGAACAACTCCGAAAGAGCCGAGTTTCCAAAGATCATTTAAATAACCAGCAGTGCCTGCACCGTCAAATCCATACCCTCCGAATAGCCAGAAATTTCCGGCAGCGCTTATGAATGCTACTCCGCCCCTTCGGCTACCCGGCATAGTTGTAGATGCGGAAGATCCCTGG